>CALIZI010000336.1 GCA_938028705.1 uncultured Saprospiraceae bacterium
GAATTAACACAAAGGTCACTAAATAATTTTCTAACATATTGGTTATGAGGTTTTTGTGTTCTTTTTCGTTAGTTCGATTTAGTGTTTTTTGTGTACTTAGTGGTTCAAAATGTTGTTAGTTTATTTTTGTCCAACTACTTAGAATACCTGCAACTTTTTATAAAATTATCGTCAAAAGAAGGAAATAATTATAAATAATGTTTTTTAAAATGTGTTTTAATAAATTAATTAAAATTATTTTATAATATTTTTTTTATTAAAAATAAATTATTTATAGATTTTCTTATTTCATAATAATAAAATACATTATTTTCACGTCCACCTAATTAAAAATTAACCATTAACCGTTCACCATTAAGCATTATTAAAATCATGAAAAAAATACTGCTGTTTGCTTTTGCTTTTCTAATATCGCTGACCATAGTGGCACAAGACAAAACACCCGCTGAAAAAGCGCATATCAAAGCCAATCGTTTTGCCAAAGAATGGGAACTCGAACATCGCCAACGCGATAATGTATATGCCGTATATCTTGCCCAAGAACAGCAATTGACGGAGATAGCTCCGCTCGAAGCTACCGACACAGACACTTACCGCAAGCGGCGCAAAGTCATCCTTCGGGAAGCCGAACAAAAACTGATGTTGTCATTGGACAAATACCAACGCCGCGATTACGAAAGCCTTAAATCAGGAAAGAAAAAGAAAAAACGCAGAAAGAGAAAACGAAGGCGTTGGTGATATGTAGTGTAATACCTCCGGCTTGCATGAAAAGTTGTCAGACGAATCCTTTGTTTAACCCAAGTTGAATATGTAGCCCCCAAGTTTTTTAGGTGATTTAGTTGTCAGACGAATGCTGTTTTAGAAGGCACCTATTATTTTTCGATAGAAATATAAATTTCATCTATAAAAAACGACGATTGGTATAAAACACTTGCTATTGGAGTATAATTTTAACTACTTTGCATAGATTAAAAAAAAGTTAAATATTTATGATCATAAAATAAAAAGCCCGAAAAAACAGTATATTTGCACTGTAAATCAAACTCATTCACACCAATTCAACCTTAATCAACACAAATTATTGAACTATGCACACCAAATCCAAAATTATCGCGCTCACATTGCTTGTCGTATTGAGCCTTGTATCTTTCTGCTACATCAATTTTTTTACTTCTTTTGACGTTGTTGATACTACAAATATCACAGAAATCATCACTACACAAGATGGTGATTTTAATACCTTACTCCCTGAATTTGAGCTATTAGAAAGCCTGTTGCAGAAAATAATGCCTATCATCCGATAAATGCCTTCGTGAATTAAAAGTTAATTTTCGTTCACCATTAATCATTAACCGTTCACCATTAACCGTTAATCATTCTATTTCCCGGATTTTCATCGTCACGTTCTGTTGTGGGCGGTCATTTTTGGTTTCTAATGCAGTGATTTTATCAATCACATCAAGCCCTTCGACCACCATACCAAATACGGTATATTCTTGGTCCAGTTGTGGCGCGCCACCTTCACGAAGGTACAACGTACGCTGTTCGGACGTATAACGAAAACCGCGTTCTTTTTCCACTTTATCCAGTCCTTCCGCCGTACATTCCCGACCATCAACAATATAAAACTGCGAACCCGAAGATGCCTTTTGGGGATTATCGTCGCGTGCAGCCGCAAGCGCACCGCGTACATGTATGCGATTATGCGAAAACTCGGCAGGCACAGTGTAGCCCGGTCCGCCGCTACCAATGCGCTTACTGAGCGAAGCATTGCGGGATTTGGGGTCGCCACCTTGTATCACAAAACCCGGCACAACACGATGAAATAACAAATCATCATAAAATTGTTGACTGATTAATTTCAAGAAATTATCACGATGCTCCGGCGTATCGTGAAACAACATAATCGTCATATCGCCAAATTCCGTTCCTAGTTTTACCGTACAGTCATCGGGGCTGCGTACCGCTATATATTCCTGATAATCAATACTTTGCTTACCTTTTCTAGCTTTTAATGTCACCAAATAATTTCCTGAATGTGTATATTGATGTACAGGCGAGAGCGTATCCGAAAGTGTACCGTCACCAAAATCCCACTCATAACGTTCTGCACCGGTTGAGGTATTTTTGAACTGAACGGTAGCAGGTGCCGTATAGCTATTTTGCAAATGTGTAAACGATGCACGTGGAACACCACATGCACTCCACAACATTATAAGGACGATGAACGGCAGACGGTGGACGGTAAACGGTGGACGGTGAATGGTGGACGGTGAATGGTGGATGATAGAGGAGTGTTTTTTTATTTTCAATAATTTTAAAATAAATATTTTATAAATATTTCTTATAATAAAATTTTTCAATATAAATTTTCTTTTTTTGAACATTAATGTATCATTTAAATGTCGCGTAATATAATTGTCTTAAATTTGCGGCGCAATTTCGCTAAAAAAACTGTAAAAGAGTAGCGAGTGAAGAGTAAAGAGTATGAGAGTGTAGAGTAAAGAGAGTAATCATATTACTCCCACACTCTCCACTCTCATACTCTCCACTCTCCACTCCCCTTCACTTTCAACTAAAAAAAATGAGAATTTTACGTATCACATTATATTTGCTGATAGCTGCTTGTTTTGTAGCCTGCAAAAATGACCCCAAAACCAAAAAGCCCGAAAAAATAACGATTGATGTGCCTACTTTCAATGCGGATATGGCGTATCGATTTATCGAAAAACAGGTGTCTTTTGGACCTCGCGTACCCAATACGCCTTCGCACGATTCGTGTGCGGCATGGTTGGTGCGGGAGTTACACGAGTTAGGTGCGCGAGTTGTTATTCAACATGCTGATTTGAAAGCCTACACAGGCGAAATCCTTAAAGCACAGAACATTATAGCTGTATATAATCCTGATGCGAAACGTCGGGTGATGTTGGCGGCACATTGGGACACCCGTCATTTGGCAGAGTGGGATGCCGACCCTGAGCGGCGTATGGAGCCGATACTGGGGGCAGATGACGGCGGTAGCGGCGTAGGCGTATTGCTCGAAATTGCCCGAAATCTGGATGTCCATAAAATCGAAAATTTAGGTGTCGATATTGTCTTGTTTGATGCTGAAGATTGCGGTCAACCACAAGGCGGTGGTGGTTTTCCGGAACAGAAAGATACTTGGTGTCTGGGTTCACAGCACTGGTCGAAGAATAAACATGAAGCCAATTATCGCCCGATGTATGGTATTTTATTGGATATGGTTGGCTCAAAAAATGCACGTTTTTCGCGCGAAGGTGTATCCATGAAATATGCCTCAGGCATCATGAATAAGGTCTGGACGGAAGGACAAAATGCAGGGTACAGCAGCTATTTTGATTTTGCAAAAACCCGCGAGATTATAGACGACCACCTCTATGTCAACAAACTTGCGAAAATTCCGATGATTGATATTGTGAATCGCCCCGTCACGAGTCAGACCGGTTTTGGAAAGTATTGGCATACGCACGATGACCAACTCGACATCATTGACAAAAAGACCCTTACTGCCGTTGGGCAAACCGTATTAAACGTCTTGTATAAAGAATCTGCGGGAGCGTTTTGATTGATAATTTATTGCTTTATTGTTTTACTGTTTCATGGTTCTTGATTTTTCGCAAGGCGAAAAATACTTAAACAGTAAAGCAATAAAGCAATAAAACTCAATCAATTTTTAGTTTTTATCACGATTAGCTGCCATTAATCTGAGTGGCTCGATTTTGAGAATTTCCTCATCAATTGAAATGATATTGACAATAAATTCATCCACTCTGCCTGATCTTGTTTCATCAAATTTTACTTTGATTCTGTTGTCGCTAAGGCGTTGCCATCTACCTTTATCCGATGTTGGTATGTCGGTAGGTCCGGGATAATTGTAGGAAAATGTACCATTTGGGTTGAACTCAAAACCTGTGCGTCCTCTTGATGGCGGAAAATTAAAAGTGCTTGGGCGGTAGCATTTTTCATTATTCGGGTCTCTCTCGTCTTCGTAGGAGTTCCACCATTTTCTGCTAATCAATTCCGTTACATCTTTTGGCGGATTTGGGTTTGCCAGATTCGGTTTTTTGATTTTGAGCAAACCATCTTCAAGCGACACCACATCTATATTAAAGCTTTTGGCAAAGCGCGGATTCGGGTCATCAAAAGTCATTTCGTAGCGTAAGTCACTCGCCTTTTTCCAAGTTCCCTTCTCTTGCTCAATAGCATCTGTAGGTCCTTGATAGGAATAAATAAATGTACCGTCTTCCTTAAATTCAAAGCTGCTTCTGACTCCTCTTATGGTCGGAAAATCGTAATTGGACGGGCGGTAGCAAGATATGTCAGGCGAAGTTTGGTCTTCTACAGAGTTGACCCAAGTTTTGAAAATTGTTGCTTCGTTTTTAGACGGACAAGCAGTTAAAAACAATAAACTCACCAGAGCAAGTGCAGATAATATTAGAAATTTCATGTAAATTAGTTTATAAGTAAATTAGTTGATTCGTGAATTAGTTGAACGGGTAATCAGGTAATTAGTTTATCAGGTTAATTTGCAAACAATTATTATTTTTAAATTTTATTATAATTAATATGTTTCTGTTGAAATAAGAGGATTTTTAACCCAAGTTGAATATGTAGTCCCCAAAAATCAGAGCGGGGAGAGTTGTCAGACGAATTCTTTTGCTAAAAGCGAAGATATTATCAAATAATCGGTGCCTTCTAAAACAGCATTCGTCTGACAACTAAACCACCTAAAAAATTTGAGGGCTACATATTCAACTTGGGTTAAATTATTT
>CALIZI010000337.1 GCA_938028705.1 uncultured Saprospiraceae bacterium
CACAGGTGGTACAACAACTGTGGTTTATACATTTGAGGATGAAGCGGGTAATCAAATAGAATGTATTTTTGATGTCATCGTTCAAGATAATGAAGCCCCTGTAGTCACGACTTGCCCTGATGACATTACAGTAGATTTACCTTTAGGCACTTGCGAAATTGCAGTAAATTGGACCGTACCGACTTCTACGGATAATTGTGAAGTAGGCAGTGTAACGAGCAATTTTAGTTCGGGTGATATGTTTTCGGGCGGAACAACAACAGTCGTTTACAGTATTTTAGATGCTGCGGGTAATGAAGTCGAATGTACTTTTGATGTCATTGTGAATGATAATGAAGCACCTGTTCTAACGACTTGCCCTAATGACATTATATTAACATTGCCGCAAGGCTCTTGTGAAATACCAGTAACATGGACCGTACCCACCTCTACGGATAATTGCGAAATTGGTAATGTCAGCAGCAATTTCAGTTCGGGCGATACCTTTACAGGTGGAACCACGACAGTTGTTTATACCATTGAAGATGCAGCGGGTAATCAGGTGGAATGTACTTTTGATGTCATTGTACAAGATAATGAAGCTCCGGTTATCACAACTTGTCCGAATGATATTACAATAGCATTGCCACAAGGCTCTTGTGAAATTGCGGTGGATTGGACCGTACCGACCTCTACGGATAATTGTGAAGTCGGCAGTGTGACGAGCAATTTCAGTTCCGGCGATACCTTTATAGGTGGTATCACTACGGTGGTTTATACTATCGTAGATGTAGCAGGCAATCAGGTTCAATGCACCTTTAATGTGATTGTTGAAGATAATGAAGCCCCTGTGATAACAAACTGTCCGGATGATATTACGATAGCATTGCCCGAAGGCTCTTGTGAAATTCCCATAGAATGGACCGTACCGACTTCAACGGATAATTGTGAAGTGGGTAGTGTGATAAGTAATTTTAATTCCGGCGACACCTTTATCGGCGGAACAACAACGGTCGTTTACAGTATCATAGATGCTGCGGGTAATGAGGTGGAATGCAGCTTTGATGTCATTGTACAAGATAATGAATTTCCGGTCGTTACGGATTGTCCGGGTGATATTACGGTGGACCTGCCCGTAGGTACTTGCGAAATTGCAGTAGATTGGACCGTACCGACTTCAACGGATAATTGTGAAGTCGGCAGTGTCAGCAGCAATTTCAGTTCGGGCGACACTTTTACCGGCGGAACCACGACGGTTGTTTACAGTATTATAGATGCTGCGGGTAATCAGGTCGAATGTACTTTTGATGTCATTGTGAATGACAACGAATCTCCGGTCATTACGGATTGTCCGGGTGATATTACAGTGGATTTACCCACAGGTACTTGTGAAATCGCTGTGGATTGGACGGTACCCTCTTCTACGGACAACTGCGAAGTAGGTAATGTTTTCAGTAATTTCAGTTCCGGTGATAATTTTCCGGGCGGTACAACCACCGTTACTTATTCATTTGTCGATGCAGCAGGTAATCTGAGTGAATGTACTTTTGATGTCATTGTGAATGACAATGAAGCCCCCGTAGTAACGACCTGTCCTGATGATGTTATCGTTGCCATTGAAACCGGATGTGAAGCCACCGTCAACTGGACTGTACCGACTGCAACGGATAATTGTGAAGTCGGCAGTGTCGTCAGTAATTTTAATTCCGGCGATACCTTCCCTGTGGGTACAACTACTGTGGTCTATAATATTCTTGATGCAGCAGGAAATCCGGTAACGTGTAGTTTCGATGTGACCGTAGAAGACATGGATTCGCCCGTTGTGACGACCTGCCCTGATGATATTACAGTAACATTAGAAGCCGGTTCGTGCGACATAACTATTGATTGGACCGTACCTACTTATACAGACAATTGCGAAATAGGCAGTGTCAGCAGTAATTTTAATTCCGGCGATACCTTCCCTGCCGGTACAACTACTGTGGTTTATACCATTTTGGATGCAACAGGAAATGAAGTGACTTGTAGTTTTGATGTCAATGTATTGGAATGTCTTAGCGAAACTTCTACTGAAAATATACAGCTTGAGGAGAATAGCGGATTATTCATCGGACTAAATCCGACAGCGGGTTTTGAAGGTAATCCCTCCTACACATTTACGACACCTACAATTGTTGGTAATCAAACCATTTCCAATATCACATTAGAATTATTCTTTAGCATATTTGGTAGTTCTTGCGAAAGCAATATTGCAGTGAGGGTAACAGACCCTTTAGGGAATATACATAGTTTTAATAATCTATTCACGACATGTGAGGGTACTGAACAACCTTTTTATACCACCATATTAAACATTCCTGCTGATGGCGAATATATGGGTGGAGATTGGCTCGTACAGTTTAATGACCTTTTTATTGATAATATAAATCAATTTGAATATTCGGTAGGTATTACAAGGTTTTCTTATGATTTAAATACCATTACAAGTGGTTGTGCCAATCCTGTTATCGTGAATTGTCCGGCGGATATTACACAAACGGTCAATGCAGGTGTATGTACCACACAAGTCAACATTCCCGAACCTACCTTTGGTGAAGATTTTACAGATTGTTTTGGAGCAACCATTACCAATAGCTACACAGGTACATCTGACGGCTCCGGCTTATATCCCGTAGGTATCACCGTTATAACGTGGACAGTAACCGACGAACAAGGTAATACAGCAACTTGTGAGCAAACCATTACCATAGAGGATAATGAACCTTCTGTAATCACTTGTCCTGATAATATTACCACTTCTGTACAAGAAGATAACTGTACCGCAACGGCTATTTGGAGCTTTCCTACGCCGAATGATAATTGTGGCATCAGTAGTGTAAGCAGCGATTATAATCCGGGCGACACCTTCCCCATCGGTACGACTACAGTTACATACACCATCGTAGATGCGAATGATAATGTGACGACATGTAGTTTTGATGTTACCGTAGAAGACATACAAATTCCGGTAGTCGTCAATTGCCCAAGTGATGTAACCGTACCTAACGATCTGAATGATTGTAGTGCCGTTGTAGAGTGGGAATCTCTTGTGGTTTCAGATAATTGTGAAGTATCAACCGTAACGAGTAATTACAGTTCAGGAGATAGTTTTGAGGTAGGAACGACGACCGTTACCTATACAGTGACAGACCCCTCAGGCAATGAGGTTGAATGTAGTTTTGACATTACTGTAATAGATACAGAAGATCAGGAACTTACTTGTCAGGAAAATATTGATAATGTTTTCACTGACCCGGGACAATGTAGTGCTGTCGTACAATTTTCATTACCCGGTATCAGTGACAACTGTGGTGCTATGATTACCAATAGCAGCCACAATGCAGGAGATACTTTTCCGGTAGGAACAACGACTGTCACTTACACTGCCGAAGATATGGCAGGTAATGTGGTATCCTGTAGTTTTGATATTACAGTGACAGACAAAGAAGCTCCTGAGATAGTTTGCCCTTCAAGTGTCACAGTCTCTGTCGATCCGGGGCAGTGTGATGCTTCAGTCACCTGGGATCCGCCGGTTTCAGTGACAGATAATTGCGGAGCAACCTTATCGGGAAGCCACAATCAGGGTGATACCTTCCCGGTAGGAGAAACCTTTGTTACTTATACTGCCACCGATGCGGCAGGAAATATAGCTGAGTGCAGCTTTACGGTAACAGTCATTGATAGCCAACCACCTGTAGCAATTAATTGCCCTTCGGATATTACCGTTTCTACAGATGCCGGCGTTTGTAATGCCAGTGTCAGTTGGATAGAACCTACTGTCGAGGATGACTGCGAAGCATTTATAGCCGGTTCTACTCACCAGCCCGGCGCTCTATTTCCACTTGGTGCTACCGAAGTTATTTACGGTATATTGGATGCTTCCGGTAATGCTTCCAGTTGTCGCTTCACTGTAACGGTAGAAGATACAGAAGGACCGACTATGGAATGCCCCGAAGATATTACTGTATTTAATGATGACGGCTTGTGCAATGCTGTGGTAGAATGGGCAATACCCATACCCATTGACAATTGTGAAGCAAGCATCACAAGCAGTAGCCATACACCCGGCGATGTATTCCCGATAGGTACAACAACTGTTAGCTATACTGCCGAAGATCCAAATGGATTTACAACAAGTTGTAGTTTTGACATTACGGTAGTAGATAAAGAAGTTCCTGTTATTACATGTCCCGGAAATATTGTTGTGAATAACACTCCGGGTGAATGTACCGCCATTGTAAACTGGGTACCACCGACAATAACAGACAATTGCGGCACTTCACAAATCACTTCGGATTATAATCCGGGCGATGTATTCCCGATAGGTAATACTGCGGTTACTTACACCATTACGGATGATGCAGGTAATGTATCGAATTGTACATTTACTGTCAGGGTAAATGATAACGAATCACCTACGGTGGCAAATTGTCCGACAGATATTACCGTTTCTACGGATCCGGGCGTTTGTAATGCCAGTGTGAGTTGGATAGAACCTACGGCTTTGGACAATTGCGAAGCATTTATTGTTGGGGCTACTCATACACCAGGTGCTTTATTCCCACTTGGCACTACTCAGGTGATTTATGGTATATTGGATGCCTCCGGCAATGCTATATCCTGTCGCTTTACGGTGACGGTAGAAGATACAGAAGGACCAAGAATGGACTGTCCGGCAGATATTACCGTCTTTAATGACGATAATACATGTGAAGCCGTCGTTAATTGGACGATTCCTGAACCGATTGATAATTGTGAAGCAAGCATCACAAGCAGTAGTCATACGCCCGGCGATGTATTCCCGATAGGCACAACAACTGTAACTTATACCGCAGAAGACCCGAATGGTCTTTCCACAACTTGTAGCTTTGATGTTATCGTTGTAGATAAAGAAGTACCCGTTATTACTTGTCCGGGAGATGTTATGGCTAATACCGACCCAGGACAATGTAGTGCCGTAGTCACATGGGATCCGCTACCCATAGAGGATAATTGTGGTACCTCCGATGTCACGATTACAAGTGATTTTAGTTCCGGCGATGTATTTCCAGTAGGTTATACGATTGTTACTTATCTCATTACCGACAGTCAAGGCAATACTGCTAATTGCAGTTTTAATGTCATTGTTATTGATGCAGAAGCACCGACAGTCAATAATTGTCCGTCAGACATTACCGTACCCAATGATCCGGGTGTGTGTAATGCCGTTGTGGACTGGTCAGCACCGAACATATCAGATAACTGTAGTGCTTCAATAGTCGGTAGTACACATAGTCCGGGAGCTATCTTCCCAATTGGTAGTACGGAAGTAGTGTATGGTATATTGGATAATTCCGGTAATGCTGTATCCTGTAGATTCACCGTAACAGTGGTCGGAGGAGAAGGACCGACTTTGACTTGCCCGGCAAATATTACAGTTTCCAATGATGCCGGACAATGTGGTGCTTCAGTCACTTGGTCTCCACCGATTCCGATTGACAATTGTGGTGCAACGATTACCAACAACACCCACAATCCGGGAGATTTCTTCCCTGTCGGAACAACCACTGTCAGCTATACCGCTACTGATGATGATGGCTTTGAAGTCACTTGTACTTTTGATGTTACCGTAGAAGATGTTGAAGACCCTGTGATTAATTGTCCGGGCGATATTACCGTACCATTCGACACAGGCGGCTGTAATGCCGTAGTAAATTGGAATGCAGCACTGACCGATAATTGTAGTGCGACCATTACAAGCAATACTCACAATTCGGGTGATACCTTTGAATTTGGTACAACGACTGTTACTTATACCGCAGAAGATGAGAATGGCAACACGACAATATGTTCATTTGATGTAACAGTGGAAGACAATGAGCCACCCGTCATCAATAACTGCCCCGACGACGTGACCGTTGCAGGACCTCCGGGCTTGTGCGAAGGACCGGTGATTATTCCTACACCTCAATTTGGTATAGACTATACCGATTGTCAAGGCTCAACCACATTCTTGAATGACTTTAACGGCACAGCCAATGCTTCCGACATTTATCCGGTAGGTACGACCGTTGTTACATGGACGGCTACCGATCCGGCTGGAAACGAAGTAACTTGTCAGCAAATCGTTATTGTTACACCAACGGATTTCAATGACGATGTAGCACTCGTTACCGACCAAGATGTATTCATTGGTGCAGTTGACGGTGCAGGTTTTGAAGACCATGACAGTATCATTATTGTCGCTCCCGGTGTACCGGATAATGCAGTCATTGGTACAGTGATTTTGGATTTCTTCTTTAGAGTAGAAGGACTATCTTGTGAGAAAGATGCAGAAGTACGGGTAACTGACCCTGGGGGTGCCAGAACCATATTCCCCGCACCTTTGACGACTTGTAACAGAAACGATGCGATATTCCAATTCTTATTACCTTCGGCAGCTATCAGCACTGCGGGCGGAAACTGGATACTGGAGTTTCGGGATACCGACGACCAAAACCCCGGCGCAGTCGAATACTCCGTCAGGTTTGGTCGAATCACTTACGAACTGACCATCACACCGGACTGTGACGGTGACGGCGGCGGTGAAGGTATAGTCACCGAACTACCTGTTGAGTTGACACACTTCAAAGGCACGGAAGAAGATTGTGAGGTCATACTGAGTTGGGGAACGGCTTCCGAGATTAATGTCAGTCATTTTGATATACAAAAAAGTAATGATGGTATTATTTTTAATACCATAGACCGCGTGGATGCACTTGGCGGTGAAGGCATTTTAGCTGAATATACCTACGCCGATCCGCAAATTGTAGCGACCAATTATTACCGTTTGAGAATAGTAGATATGGATGGTCAGGTCGAATACTCTGACATCTTCACGATACAAGCCGACTGTGCGGCAGGGGTATCTATTTCGGATGTATTCCCCAATCCCTCGGTCAATCAAATGATTAGCGTGCAATTTAACAGCAATGTGGATCACGAAGATGCCGTAGTCGTTATCAGAGACATGTTGGGCAGAAAAATGATGGACGTACCTACGCCCGTTTATTTAGGTGCCAATATGATTACGGTAGATCCGACCCGACTTCCGGCAGCCACTTACTTCATGGTCATTGAAGGCGCAGGTTGGCGGTCTTCGGCAGCTAAGTTTGTTATTTTGAATTAGTGAAATGACGCATCCATTAACGAGATAAATCGTATCATGGATTTTTATTGGAATTGAAGAAAAGGACAGGTCGAGAGACCTGTCCTTTTTTCATATTATAGTTCACCCAATTGAGGGCTAAGTAGTTATCAAATTTTTATTTAAAAAGTAAAGCTGTGTTTTGCTTGAATCTATCCGAAATGCCCCTTCAGGTAAATCAGATTTGTATGAATTTATAAATCTTCGGGCAGCAATTTCGGTCTCAAAATCATGACCAACAACAACGATAAATTTGCCATTTTTTCTTGCTACACGCGAAAATTTATCTTTATGTTGTTTTGCCAATTCATGAGCAGCTTTCTCGTCGTGTCCGGAGCTAATCTGCACGTAATGAGCTATCGGGTGGGGGGTATCAAGGAATACTTCAACTTCAGAAGTGTCGTTTATTGTTAGTGCATCTGCCTCCGGGATTTCCTCCGGCACTATGATATTGGTGCTATCCGGTTTTGGTTCCTCTATACCTTGAGTTGATTTTGCTGAAGTCGAAAAAATATCTTGAAGAATTGGTACAGTAAAAGCAAGTAGTAAAAGGAACAACAAAGTTCCACCGCTATCACTACCACCTTGATTACCAAATGGAATAATACTTTTAATAATCCATATTACTAAGATTATTCCAAAAAGACACCCTATCACATAGGGCAATAAATCCTCTAAATTAATTGAAATAGTCATATTGAAAGTATTTAAAATGTGATTAAAATACTTTCATCTAATTAGCCAATGAAGATGAAAGCTATACAAGTCTTTCCAAAGGAAAGTATCTGTATTAGTTTCTTAGACCAATCGAAATTTCGAGAAAGAATATATTTCCTTTTCTATAATTACAACAACGCATATTTTTAAAAAAAAGTTTGGTGTGTAGCTGTCGCTATTTTCAATATTTATCTAAAGTCAATACAATAATCGACAAAATTTTCTTACACAAAATACTTATTCATTAAAATTAAATTTAAAATCAACTTTGTGCATTAGTTAATCGGATAATCAGGCAACCTACTGATTGTCAATATTTTAATATTAAATTATTATTCATTCAAATAAATTTATTTTTAACCAAAAACAAAACAAACAACACTGCTGTAAAATCAAGTAATTTCGTAAAAAAATCTATGCAGAAAATATTTAAGTTTAACAAAATTGTAACACAGTTTTGTATTTCATATTACAAAAATATATTTTATAACTAATCATTTCCACGAACAACATTCGTATGATGAATCGCCCTCTTTCAATCCAACTCTTCCAATGATTCATGCCCCATTGAATATCATTTTGCATTGCCTAAATCATTTATTTTGACAGATTCAACTTGGGTTAGGATTTATTTAACAGCAACATCACGCCCTCAAAATTCAATTTTAAAAGTACGCAAAATATTTATTCAATAAATTAATAATCAATTAATTACACATTAATACTCCATATTCAAAAGTCTGTTTTTATCGTATAATGGCGTAGCTTGTCTGATATTTTTACGATTAACTTGCCTAAAAAATGACAGATTATGAATATACATTTGCTGCCTTTATTTATTCCCGTTATGTTCTTGGTAGTGGGCATAGAATGGCTACACGACAAAGCGCACGGACACCAACATTTCAAATTTGAAAGTTCGATAATGAACATCTGCTGCGGACTGATAGAGCGAATTATGGACGTGTATCTCTTTATTGGTTTATTTTTGTGGTTCAATTATCTACAGACCCACCTTGGGATATTCGACATCAGCCCCACGAGTCCGGTGGCTTGGTTAGTCTTGATGATTGCGCTCGACTTTCTGATTTATTGGTATCACAGAGGCGGACATACCATCAATCTCCTTTGGGGCGCACACGTCACACATCATCAATGTGAGGAATTTAACCTGACCGTTGCTTTTCGAAATAGTGTTTTTCCTTATATGTTTAGAGGCATTGTATTGAGCTTGTTGGCAGTGGCGGGTTATGGTGGCGAGATGATTATTCTTGCCCTTACGATTAATGGTATTTGGCAATTTGGTATCCACACCACGAAGATTAATAAATTGGGAATTTTGGAAAAATTCATGGCTACGCCTTCTTTTCATCGCGTACATCATGGGTCGAATGATATATATCTGGACAAAAATTTTGGTGGGATGTTTAGCGTTTGGGACAGGTTGTTTGGTACATTTCAAGCCGAAACGGAAGCACCCGTTTATGGCTTAAAAAATCCGATAAAGACCAATAATCCCTTATATGCCTACACGCATGTATGGCAGGATATGTGGAAGGCAAGCCTGCGTGTACGCCGCCTTAAAGACCTCATAAAAATATGGTTTGGTACGCCCACCGAATTTTATAATCAATACAAATTGCCGGAAAATACGAGCACTGCACCCAAAATTCGACCAAGCAACAGCCTGATATATTATATCATCTGGCAGATTGTCACCTTGAATGTCTTACTTTTTTTCACACTGGTCTTCGAGGAGTTTATTCCGCCCGTATTCCGTATTCAAACCACCGTTCTGCTGGTGCTATCTTCGATTAGTGTTTGTATGTTGACCAATCCGTCAAAATCTATATTTCGCCTTGAGCTATTTCGACTTATCCTGATGGCTCTCGTTGCCTTATTTTATTATGCGACTATTGGTATTGCCTGCACCCTCATCCTATATACGCTTCCGATTGCTGTGATATGGTTGCTATTGATTTGGGAAAAGGTTATATTTGAGTAATCATTTTTGAGTAATCATTGAATTTGGGTGGTGTTCGGATAAAATAGGGTAAATTATTTTTCGCTAATTTTTGATTATCAATTAAAAACAAATTTGAAAAAATATTTTATAAATAAATGTATTTTTAAAGTATTATTTTTATAAAATTTTAAAATCAATTAAAAATCAAATACGTATATTTAAATTTAATTTTTAAAATAATCACAATCAATTGTTTATGAAAATTTAGACTATTTTAGTTTTAAAAATTATAAAATACATAAATCTATGTATTTTAAACTAATAATCAGCGTTTTAACGCTAAAAACTTCACCCTATTATCGTCGAACACCACCGGAGTTTGTGATTTGGAATTTATTTAGGTTTGCAATGGTAAATCGAAAAAACTCTATTTGTTTAA
>CALIZI010000338.1 GCA_938028705.1 uncultured Saprospiraceae bacterium
TTTTTAAATTAAATATTTTAAAATCAACAATTTAAATAATTATTTTAAATTTATTTAAAAAATAAAATTAATTCAAATTTTCTTTATAATAAACTGATTTTCAGTCATTAATGGCGATTTTTAGAGTACCTGAGTAGTTACGTTTTATTTTATTAATAAAATTTATTCAATTGATTATCAATGAGTTATAATTATAAACCGAGTTTCCCAATTTCCTAATTCCCATTTTGTCCAAAGTCCAAAATTTTAGTAAGCCTTTAAGATATTACGCTCCATCGTATCGGCTCTTAATTTAGATGTTCCCATATCCTGCGTGTGAACCACAAGGGCTTCAAATTCTTCATAGATTTTTTCAAGTTATTTACTTTTTTTCGTATTTTGCATCAAATCATATTGTAGCTTGTTTTATTTATTTTGGCTACGGGTGCGATTGGTTTTTGTACCCATACTCATTTTTAATTTTTATTCAATAATGGACGGGATTGGGCTTGAATTTGGGCTAAAACTCGTCTGACATTTAAGCTTTGTCGGAAAATATGAGCTCATCGGTAGATTTTGAAAATGTCTGACGAGTTTTAGCCCAAATTCGGAAAAAATATTCCATCCTAAATACAAATACATTATTATTTTTTAAAATGTACTATCATCAAGTTAATTTAAAATTCGTAAAATATTGATCATCAAGAATATTAGTGGGTACAAAAACGAATCGCACCCTTTGGCTACCCGTCTAACGTTGGACAGTTTGATAATCAGGAAGTTACAAGTCTATTGAAATTCAAGTTATTATGACAACTATGGACTGGTAGCCTTTATTTTTATCAAGTCTAATATAATAACCTCTTTGGGATTTTTTATAGGTCGCATTGAAATCAGCGCGTTTTTTAGGTCATTTTAAAATAAATAATTTTTATAATTTATTCATTTTTAACAAAAAACAAATTACAATCTGTCTATATTGCAGTGCGACCTTTATAGCTATTCACATTTATTTGACCCTAATATTTTACACACTCAAATCAAAATAATATTTAAGCATCCCGTTTACTAAACTTCAAAAAGTTTAGTAAATGAAGTCTGGAACAGAACTATAAACACGATAACAGATGAAAATAATTGTCATACTGATAGCTACATTCATTAGCTTTTCCGCCTTCGGGCAGAGCTACAAAAAAACAATATGCGAGCATCGCAAGACCTACAAAAAAGATTTCAAAAAAGAAGGCTCACCACTCAAACCACAGGAGATACGCTACCTTCGCTTCTTCAAGCCCGATGAAACCTATCGCGTGTCCGCAGCCTTCACCCGCACACCCGACGAGCAGCCTTTTGATATGGTCACATCAAGCGGTAAACTGAAAAAATATGTCAAATACGGTGAGCTGAGTTTCGACATCAAAGGTGAGCAGCAAAGTCTTGAAGTCTATCAAAGCATAAAATTACGGACTATGCCCCAATACAAAGATTACCTGTTTATTCCCTTCAAAGATACCAGCAATGGCACTATGACCTATGGCGCAGGGCGTTATCTCGACATTAAAATCCAAGACATTCAAGACAATATTTTGGTATTGGATTTCAATAAAACCTATAACCCGTATTGCGCCTTTAGCGATGGCTACAACTGCCCGCGTCCGCCTGCGGCAAATCACTTGAAAATCGCCATAGAAGCCGGAGAAAAACAATATGCGAAGAAGAAGTGATTTTTGAATATCGAATATCGAACAAGGAATGTCGAACAACGAAGTATAGTATATCGGACTATCCGTCTAGCTTTGCCCAAAGTGGCTACTAGTACGGGCTGTCTTTAGCTGCCCACGACCGTAAGGGAGCATTCACGTTGATGCAAATATACCCGGATGAAAGGTTTTTCAAACCTTTTCGGCAGCTAAAGACAGCCGCTACTAAAATTAACTTTCGGCAAAGTTAGACAGATAGCCGAATGTCGCTTTAAAACATTGATTTTCAATTATTTGTACGAGATGAATATTTCAATATTCGACATTCCTTGTTCGATATTCGTTATTCCCTTTATTTCAATTTCTCTTTAAATTGCTTTCTGAATTTCTGCACTTTTGGTGTGATGACGTAGGAACAGTATCCTTGTCCGGGATTCAAATTATAATACTCCTGATGATCGGCTTCCGCTTTGTAAAACGTCTCGGCGGGTGTTATTTCGGTGACTATCGGGTTTGCCCAATTGCCGGAAGCATCGGCGGCAGCTTTTGAGCGTTCCGCTAGCTCGCGTTGCGTTTCATCATGGTAAAAAATGGCTGACCGATACTGCGTACCTTTATCATTGCCTTGCCGATTGAGCGTAGTCGGGTCGTGGGTATGCCAAAACACTTCAAGTATATCCTCAAAACTAATCACCGCAGGGTCGAAAGTCAATTGACAGACCTCTGCATGACCCGTCGTTCCGGTGCAAATATCGCGATAGGTCGGATATTTCATCTCACCGCCCATATAACCCGACACCACCGATTCTACTCCCCTCAAATCCTGAAAGACCGCCTCCACACACCAAAAACAACCGGCACCTAATGTGGCAATTTCTTTTTTGTTTGCTTCCATATCACTTTTTTCTTTATTTTTTCATCTGTATAATTTTCGTAAAAATAACAAAGTGATATGAATAATGTTGTACTTTATTGCTTTACCATTTGTAACACTGTATCAAGGCATCAATTTCACAAATGACTCAATGTGCATCTTCCCCCTTTCATCCACCGTTTGAATGTAGTACATACCGCCGGACAGGTTTTGAATGTCCAACTCAATCGTATTAATACCTTCCACTATATTTGCTTTTTGTACGAGTAAAATTTGATTATTTGTATTAATAATTTTAATATTAATAATTTTATTTTTATTAGAAAAATAATCAAGAAAAAGTCGTCCTGTTGTGGGTACGGGGTAGCATTTGATACTTTCGGGGCTTGTGTTGGGTGTGCTTTGTTGCAGCCTTTGGTTAGCGGTAGAATGTGTATCCTGAACCAACATTTCCATACAATCGGGCGTGACGGTGGCATCGTAAATCAAGCGTCCGAAGCGGACGGAATATTCTACTGCACCCGCATTTTGGTCGTTCATATCTCTAAACTCCAATATCCAATCTGCCACATTGCCCGTAAAAGCAGCAGACGGAACAGGAACAGTCACATTATACAACTGACCGGGAAAGGGATTAGTACCCGAACCGTTGCAAGTGGTAAATAAGGTTGTTGTCATCACCGTATTTCCCGCAGGGTCGGTTAATTGTATTTCAATATCATTTTCACAAGAAGCATTTTCTACTCTAAAAAATAATTGAAGCGTAGCATTTGAGATAATAGCATTCGCGGGTGTGGCAGGGTCGGTAAAGGTGTAG
>CALIZI010000339.1 GCA_938028705.1 uncultured Saprospiraceae bacterium
TTTACTTAAAATTTATCCAAATAATATTTGGTAAATTCATAAAATCGCCTTTTGGCAGCTCGGAAAACTATTTTTTGCTCGAATTTTGGGTCAAAAATTTAATTCAAAAAATAGTTTTTTCAAACTCGTGAATGTAAGATAGTAATACATAAATTCATCATTAACCATTAACCGTTTACCATTAACCATTAATAATTACTAATAAAATCAAACAATAACCTAACCCCTACACCTGTACCGTTTTTGCCACGATATGAGTCGGGCGTATGTAAAAAGGCTGCCCCTGCAATATCAAAATGCAGCCAGGGATAGTCAGTGAAATGTTTGAGAAAGAGTCCGGCAGTGATGGCACCGGCTACCGGTCCGCCGATGTTTTTAATATCGGCAATATCTGATTTGATAAGTTCTTTGTACTCCTCCCAAAGCGGAAATTCAACCAAACGCTCTTGTACGGTGTAGCCGCTTTTTTTCATTTTATTTTTGGTGTCGTCGTCAGCTGTACCCATACATACGATACCTTGTCCGCCGACACTTCGGGCTGCAGCACCTGTAAGGGTGGCAAAATCAAGGACGAGTTCAGGGTCATATTTTTTGGCAAAATGCAAGGCATCTGCCATGACCATTCTACCTTCGGCATCGGTATTCAGCACCTCTACGGTAGCTCCGCTGTGCATGGTGATAACATCACCGGGAACGTAGGCTTCTTTTCCCGGGCGATTATCGGTAGCCGGTACGAGTGTAATGACATGTACAGGCAGTTTCGCTTTGGCAATGGCATACATCGCTCCGCCAACTGCCGCTGCACCGCCCATGTCGGATTTCATAAAATCCATAGAATGGTTGGTAGGCTTTAAGCTTACGCCTCCGGTATCAAATACGATACCCTTGCCCACCAAAATAATGGGACGTTTATTTTTCGCATTATCGGGTTTCCACTCCATGATATTAAAAGTAGGCGGGTCAAAACTACCTCTATTCACAGCGAGTAATCCGCCCATTTTGAGTGCGGTGATTTTCTTTTTGTCAAAGACCTCTAAAGTAAAACCGGATTTTTTGCCCATTTCCGCAAACTCCTCACTGAGTTTGGGAGCAGTCAGGTATGAGAGTGGTTCATTCACCAAATCACGTGCAATGCAAGTGGCTTCGGTAACGATACTTAATTCCTCTGCTTCTTTCTCCGTAGCACCATAAATTCCGATATTTTTGAGGCAGTGTTTTCTTTTATCGGCATCTATATAATACTTCAAAAACTGGTAACTTCCCAGTGCCATACCTTCTGCATAAGAAAGCATCAAAGAACGCTCTGTCTTATCCAAAATGGTCAATTCCTCAACCCTGTAACGACGTAGGGTCTCCAAAACATCACAACCGTCTTTGCGGCTATATTCCCGTTGTTTATTAATGTCGTCATCTTTTTTCAAAAATTGTACAACGACTACACGACCGGATTGTAATAGCGTAATGCGTGAAGTTTCGCTCTCGGCTGCCTGCTTGACGTATTCAACTTCGTGTTCGGATAAAAACTCACTTTTCCATTCGTAATTATCCCGATTTGATAATATAATGATATTATCTTTGTCGGAGAATGATTGTGCGGCAGATATGACGGGATTCATACGATTCATGTTTAATAATATATAATTATTTGGGGGAGTGTAAGGGTGATTTTATACTGTTTTCAAACAAGTTTGTCAAGGGTTTTAAATTGCGAAACGCAAAGATAGGTAAATTAAGTATAAGACAGCGTGTTTTGCAATTAAAAGTCGTAAGGGTTCATAGTTTATGGTTCATAATTCATAGTTTGTGGTTGATAGTCGATAGTATTCTGTTATTAGTGTGTAAAAATAAATTATTAATACGAAATATTTATATTTTACTATTAATGAGTTTTTTAGAATGAAAATAGACGATATACCTAAGTTTGCCCAACATTGATAATCAGTAATTTACAATTCCGTACCGATAGCTATCGGGATGTAATTCAATTGATTGTAAAAAACTATAAACTGGCAACTTGAAAATATTTGCGTTTATTGTCATTTAAAATGACTAAGCTATCAACGGACTCATGGCATCAAGGACCTTTTGTGCTTGTCGAATGTGGCGTTGTTCATGTGCAATAACAAATCGCAGGCAATCACCAAGTCGAAGTTTCATAAATTTAGCGACCTCTGCCGGGATTTTAATGGTATTCAAATTCACTGTCCGACTTTGAGTAATAATATCGCGGAGTTCGCGTTGATGATTTAGAAAATTATCCAACACCGTATCGGGAAGTTCGCTTAGGGCAGGGTTGAGTCGTTTGAGTGTTTTTTGGGCTTTTGTATTGTCGGGATGTACTGATTTGACTGAAAAATCGCCAAACCACGCACTTTTAAATTCACTGACACTTGTGCTGTTTGCTTTGCTAATGGCAGCTTTCATCGCAGGGTTGTAATAACGACTATAAATATTGAGGTGTTCGAGACATTGGGCGGCACTCCACTGGTTGGTTTGAGGTTTCCAATTGAGTTCGCGCAATGAATAGGTAGCAAAATCAGTCTCTACCACATCAATAATGTCTAATATCGAAACATTCAATTCATCTAAAAGTTGTGTACTATCGTAAGTCATTTTTTATTTTAATGTAGGTTTTACTAAAATAAGGTCATTTTTAAATTATTTTACAATAAAAAATATTTATAAATAATTAATTTTTAATAATAAATAAATTATAAAATATTTTTAATTGATTTAAAAACGATTATATTTCAGTACGACCAATGTAAATTTTAGAATATTTTTATTTTTAATAAAAACAAAAATCACGGTGGTGTTCGATTAAAATAGGGTACACTCGTCAGACGAATATTTTTATAGTAAACCACTGTTTGATTGCCTAAATATCCGATTTTAACAAAGGGATTCGTCAGACGAGTATCGCTTTTAGGCGCATCCAATTTTTCTCGAACACCACCAAAATCACGAATCAACCAATTACTAAACCATGCCTATCACTGTCATCATTCCATGTTATAATGAAACGCAAAATATGCGTGACTTGTTGAAATCAGTCAAATGGGCGGATGAAATCATGGTGGTCGATTCATTTAGCACAGACGATACGGTGACGATTGCGCGTGAATATACGGATGTTATTTTACAAAGAAAATATATTAATTCTGCCAATCAGAAAAATTGGGCGATACCACAAGCCACACACGAATGGATACTTTTGGTAGATGCCGACGAGCGTGTGCCTCCCGAATTGAAGGCTGAAATAATGGAAGTGCTGTCGAACGAACCCGAAGAAGCGGCTTTCTGGATAGGGCGCGAAAATTATTTTATGGGCAAATTGGTGCGATACAGCGGCTGGCAAAATGATGCAGTGATTCGCCTTTTTCGCCGCGATGCGTGTCGTTACGAAGAAAAAGCGGTACATGCCGAAATCATCACCACAGGAAACATCGGCAGACTGAAACATCGTCTGATTCATAATACATATAGAGACATGGCGCATTTTATGGATAAAATGAATCGCTATGCCCGCTTGTCGGCACTTGATTATGCGCCCAAAACACCGCGAGTGACCTTGTATCATCTTTGGCTCAAACCCGCTTTTCGTTTTTTCAAACATTATATCTTGAAATTAGGTTTTTTGGATGGTAAAGTTGGCTTGACCATTAGTAAAATTATGGCATGGGGCGTATATCAGCGGTATGTGAATATCAGGGAGATGCGGAAGAAGTGACCTGTTTGGTACAACTTTGTTTTTTTCATACTTATTTGTAAATTGCATACTCGTCACGCACACACGCGAGACGATTTATAAAATCCTTATTTTTGCCAGCCATGATACCAATTTGCTACGATACAGTCACCTGCGACGCGACCAAATTAATTTTGTAGAAAAAAACGACATCCAAGCTACCGAAGTATATTCTCTTTCCGATTTCAGATACTTCAACGACCAAACTGAACGCCCGGACGTAGATAAAGAAAAGAGATATTTGGAAGGCAGATATGGGGCGGTGCCGTTGATTGGTGCTTTTAATAAGAAAATCAGTACGTGGCATCAATGACACCTACTTTTGTGCGGAGAGGTGATTGAGTGATTGGATTGTTTTGTAAAATATAGAAAAATAGATATATTCGCAGACGGGATGTGTAACTTCAGAGGGATTGGCTTTTCGGGTTTGGTGGCGAACAGTATGGAATTCTTTACGAATTTTTAGAATAATTTGGCTAAAATTCATAAGACCGTTGTGTGGAGAAACTTTTATTAAATAAAAACACTTTGATTGTAAATTTCAAATCATTATACATAAAATTCAAAATAATAATGAGATATACATTCGTATTAACACTAATGTTCATCCATTCGAAATCATTCGGGCAATTTGATTTATTCGACATAAATGCTGTTTCAGAAAATGTAGTTATGAAAGAGATTCTCTCTAATAAAAAGAATAAAAAATACGTCGATACTACAAGAATGAGATATGAAGATGGACGAATAATATCAACTGAAGAAATAAAGGGCGGGAAAAGTACCGTAACTACAACTTGGGAATATGAAATAAGTGACAGCTTAGAAATTATTAAGAAAAAAGGTATTAAAACTATAAATACAATCAGGAAGAACTATTATGATGAATTAGGGCGGCTCGTAAAGTCAGAACTTCATCCTGCCTACAATACAGATTCAATAATGACTTCTCAATATGATTTTAAATATAATGATAGTAACAAAGCATTGTCATACAAGCAATTACCTATGTCATTTGGCATGATACCACCTATAATGGATGTCAAAGTAGAATATATTGATGAATATAAATCAAAGGAGACATTATCTTATATATCTTTCGGTCGCATGAATACGTATGTGTCGGAATTAGAATATGCAAAAGACATGAAATCATTAATTTGGACACAATACAGGCTTGATGAATATCAGAATATGAAAGACTACAGAAAGACAAAAATGAATACATCACGAAATCAAAGTAAAAATAGATGGCATGAAGTGATAGAAGAGAATGATAGAATCGTTGTTAAGAAGGTTTTTTCGAAGAACCGATTTTTACTTGATCAATATGGGAATTGGATAGGAATAGCTTTAATCAACAAAAAAGGTAAAGTAAGAAGAAGGTTCCAAGTAGAAGATAACGTAATCATTCATTATAAATAAGAACAACTTAAATAACTATATTGCTAATGTCATTTCCATAAGCGATTATTTTTTATTTTAATTAAAATTAAATGTGTAATAATTGATTTTTCAAACCTCTTACAAGAAGCCAACATTTCCCTCATTCCTTTCCTCCAAAACGAATCACTATGAAAAAAAGCAGAAGAGATTTTTTAGGCATCAGCTTGGCATTAGGCTTGTCACCTGTGGTAAAAGCCTGTACAGTACAAAAGCCAATGGGCGTTAAGGTCAAACCACCTGAAAACAAATTAAAAATCCTCATACTTGGCGGCACCAGTTTCTTAGGTCCGCATCAGATTGCCTATGCCTTAGAGAGAGGACATGAAGTAAGCACCTTCACCAGAGGCAAAACGATACCTAAAATCCATACGGAAGCCTTTTCCAAAGTCGAGCAATTAATCGGCGACAGAGCAGACAATCTGGAAGCCTTGAAAAACAGAAAATGGGATGTCGTCATAGACAACTCCGGTCGTAAAACCAAATGGACGGAAGACACCGCCCGACTCTTGGAAAAAAACGTCGGATATTACATGTACACCTCTTCCATTAGCGTGTATTACCCGTATGTGGGCGATGATTTTTCGGAAAGTCGGCAGGATTTAGTCACAGAAGTCCCCGAAGGCGTGAGCGAAGATGAAAAATTCACCTACGAATACGGTGTCATGAAACTCACTTCGGAATTAGCTGCGATTGAGGCTTTCGGTGCAGAACGGTCTATCATCGTGCGCCCTTCTCTGATAGTTGGTCCCGGCGACCGTACAGATAGATTTCCTTATTGGTTGGCGCGATTGGAAAAAGGCGGAGATATTATCATTCCGGGCAAGCCGGATGAAGTCGTACAGTACATTGATGTCAGAGATTTGGCGGAATGGATGATAAGATTGCTCGAAAATAAAGCCGCAGGTACTTATAATGCTTCCGGTCCGGGCTTCGACATGACGACCAATGCCTTTGTACATGGCGTACATGCAAGTTATAATTCTCCGGTCAATTATATACAAATTGATGAGCTTGATTTTTTAAAAGAAAACGAGATAATCGGCATACAACCCTGGGTCATCCAATTGCCACAATATGCCGGCATGTCCAAAAGCGACAACAGTAAAGCAATCAAGACAGGGCTTCAATTCAGACCATTATCCGAAACCGTCCAAGCGACCAAAGCATGGTGGTATTCAGATGCCATCACGCAAGAAAGACGAGACAATATACTCTCCGGCGAAAGGTCTTTGATGACAAGAGAAAAAGACATCTTGGCAAAGTGGCAGGAGAGAAAAGACTTGAAATTGCCTGAACTTAAAGAGGTATTGGAGAAGCATTAGTAGGCATTCTCAAAATCTTCAAATCAAACTCAAATCCGGGTGCAACATCTTCTCCTGTCAGGATATTTTCAAAACCTTCCATGGTTTCTACTTCGCCGTTTTCGCGGTAAATCATAGTTTGCTTATCCTACGGATTAATGAGCCATGCAAGCCGCACACCACTTTCCATCCATTCCAACATTTTATCTTGGAGACGTTTCAAGCTATACTTGACAGCTAAAGCAGTCATTACAGGTTTTTACTAAAACATGTAAAATGTTAATACTGTGTGTCGCACTCGATTGTTAACATTACTGAAAAAAGTAGAATGTATAGTCAGACATTAATAAATACCAAAATTATGACTGAGCCGAATAAGAACACACATTGGAAAGTTAAAAATCTCAATGGAACCACCGGACTCTCTTGCGGTTGTGGGAGTTGGTTGGCGCACTGGCGCAATTATGCAGGTTCCAGCAGAAAAATATGTGCCGTTAAAGGTTGTGGCAGATTTGCAACAGTCGGTGCTCATGTAAAATGTACAGATAATCGTACAGACAACCGTTGGTGGATAGCCCCTTTTTGTAAAACCCATAATCACTACAGTTTTACTCAAGAGGTTTTTCTGAAGAGAGATGTCAAATTAGTTGCAGCAAACAGGAAGTACT
Source organism: uncultured Saprospiraceae bacterium (assembly GCA_938028705.1). Classification (GTDB taxonomy): domain Bacteria; phylum Bacteroidota; class Bacteroidia; order Chitinophagales; family Saprospiraceae; genus JAHDEO01. The sequence goes on from CALIZI010000339.1 coordinate 7,164, forward strand.
CATGCGAATGAGGTTTTTATTAAATTATATTTAATTTTTAATTAATAAAATTATTTCACAATATATTTATTTTTGAAAAATAATTATTTATAAATATTTTTATTATGAAATTATTTAAAAACATCCTTGTTTTAGTAGAATCAATTGACCTGATTATCTGACACCCAAATTAGCCTTGTAAAGTCTCCGCCACATCCATACGTGCCGCTTGAATAGCAGGTAATACCGCCGCCACAAAACCAATCAGCAAAGCTCCGGCGAGTAAGAGCCATTCTACGGGCAAAAATTCCCAAGCAGAGAAAGAATATTTGTAAGCGGCTTCCATAGTACTTGCCATGATGTACATCGCAAAATGCCCTAAAGCTAAACCAATCACGTAACCCAAAACCGCCAATAAGATACCTTCCAAGATAATCAGCGCAAACAATTTGCTACGTCCTGCGCCCATGACACGCATCAGGGAGAGTTCGTATTGTCGCTCGCGCAAAGAAGAAAACAAAGAAATAAAAATACTCAATCCCGACACAAAAATAATCACCACCGCCAGTGTGCGTAAGACCTGTTCGCCCGTACCCATCAGACTGTACAGTCGATTGATTTCGATAGCCGGAGAAGCCGCCTGCATATCGGTTTTTTCATTGATATTACGGGGCAAATTGAGCGTTCTGAAATTGCGCCCTTTGAACTTGACCAGCAGCGAGGTGATTTCTTTTTCTTCGGGTTCGTCGAGCAAATTGGGGGGCATGGTTTGGGGATGTTCGTGGTCGTGGTGGTCATGGTGGTCGTGGTCGTGATGTTCTTCTTCGGCTGTCGCATCGTGTTCGTGGACAAGCCAAAAACTTTGTGTCGTGGTCAGTATCAATTGGTCAATCACCGCGCCCGTAGGCGCGAGTATGCCCACGACTTTGAACTCGGTATGGTCGTGTGCAGCATGGTCGTCATCTGCAAAACCGTGTGAACTACTAAAGGTATCGCCCAACTGCAAACCCAACTCTGCCGCTACATTTGCCCCAACGGTTGCTTCCATATTATATTGCCAAATCTTACCTTCAGCAAGCCCCGCATCGTACAAATGAATAAAATCCTGAGTCGTTCCCACCATCCTATACTCGCGGTAGCTATCGCCCATAGACAAGGGAATAGCAGCTTCAATCAATGGATGTTCGGGATTCAAATAAGGACGCACTTCACCAAGCCTGATATTGCCCGTCGGCGCATCAATATGGTACATACTACTCAATATCAATTGCAAGGGACTCCCCTTTGCACCCACCACAAGATCTATGCCCGCCAGATTTTTTTTGAAATTATCGTCCAACTGTTTTTGTACCAAAAACAAAAATACCACCAAACCAATACCCAATGCAAATAGTACCACACTCAATAGCGTACTCAATGGATTGTGTCTGATATTTTTCCAACTTAGGTGCAGTAGATTCATAGGGCAAAGGTAATAATTTTGAATGTTGAATGTCGAATGAATGAATAATAATGCGTCAATGTAATCATGTTAAAATGCGATAATGAATAAGGCAAGTACAAATAAAATCAAGGGCAGGGAACTTTTTTGAAATTCAAATTGTATTTATGTCCGTTGGTTTTGACCAACATAAAATGATTATAATTTTGAAACGCGACGTTGACAACAAACGATAGCGTTTATATTTTTTTAAATAATAAAAATGATACATATTACTCAATACACAGGCATCGGGAAAGGTTTTAGAACCAAACGCAAGTTGTGCTAGTGATACTGTATTGTTAATACTAAACCTCCAATTTGCGTCAGTGAATTGGAGGTTTTTTTATTTCCCCAATCATCAAGCGACATAAGCATTGTTGGCGATGTGCCAGACTTCCAATCTGAGAAGCGGGGTTCGATTCCCTGATGTCGCTCTTATTTTAAATAAATGGGATAATGAAATTCATACCATTACATCATTACCGCATTACATCATTATCGCATTCCATCATTCCCCCTCTACATATTCCAAATAAACGAAATACATATTTATTTTATTGTAAACCTTTACTTTATCCAAAGGATTCCGTAACTTTGCTGTTTTTATCAAACACAGTAAACACACACCGATAGACCACCCTTTCCCACTGTGGCAAAGCCACTATGTATTAATTAGTTCATCGGTTGTTTCGTGATGAGTAGCACTTACTTACAACACGTCAACACGTCAACATTCACTCTAACATGCAAAAGTATATCTTGATTTTATGCTTGGCTTTCGCCTATATGCTGGCAAGCGCACAAGACATCAACACCAGCCTTTCGTGGCAAAAAAAAGCAAAACTCGCTAAACAAGCGGTCAAATCCGGCGAACACGACAAAGCCGGACAATACTATTACAGTGCTTGGACCAACAATTCCGACAAGTCGGAACTTGCCTACCAAGCCGGAGAAAACTTCTTCAAAGCACACAATTACCTCATGGCTGCCAAAGCTTACGAGGCGGTCAAAACAATGAATAAAAAATTCAAACAAGCCGGATACCGCTACGCTTTAAGCCTCAAACGCAGCGGCGATTACGGTGCAGCATTAGCAGCTTTTGAGACATACAATGCCGCCCCAGATGCAGGTATGAAAACCGATATTGAGCAACACATCGCAGGTTGCCGGCTTGCCCAAGAGTTTGCAGCCGATGCCGCTTCGTCAGACATACAGGCGCAGCACGCAGGCTTCACCCTCAATAGCGATAAAGCAGAATTTGCCCCGCTTCCTTTTGGCAACAATCGCCTGTATTTCACATCGCTTGCCGAAGGCGAAGCCAAAATTTATACCAGCGACCGCAACGGTGAGCGTTGGCTCAAACCCAAAGCCATCAACATGCCGGATGCAGAAAAAGACCATTACGGCAATGCGACTTTTACGCCCGATATGCAAAAACTCTACTTCACACAATGCGATATAGATAAAAAAGGCATATCAAAATGTCATATTTATTTGATGAATAAAGACGGTGGTATGTGGACAGAACCCATTAAACTATCTGACGGTATCAATGCTCCCGATGCACACGTCACGCACCCTGCACTCGTTGTGGATGGTGAGCAGGAATACTTGTACTTTGCCTCCGACAGAACGGGCGGATATGGCGGACTCGATATATGGTATGTCTTTAAAAATGTCAACGAGGATACAGACAAATTCTCCGACCCCATCAATCTCGGTCAAGACATCAATACAGCGCAAGACGAAATCACACCCTACTTCAATTTGGAAGAGCAAACCCTCTATTTCAGTTCCAATGGACATCCGAATATCGGCGGATTTGATGTATTTAAAGTTGAAAAACGCGGTAAAACATGGAGCAGGGCGCAAAACATGGGCTTGCCCGTCAATTCAAGCAGCGACGACATGCACTATGTCTGCCCGTCCGAATCTTCTATGGCTTACCTCGTCTCCAAGCGCACTGCCGAAGGCATCAAAACCATTGCTAATGATGATGATATTTTTATAATACAAAACCCGCTAAAAGAAGAGCTTGCCGTCACAACACCTAAGCTCAAATTGCCTTCTCCCAAAACAAACAAAGACGACGTTATAGAAACTATTAGCAACGACCCCATTGACATTAATACCGTACCCGACCAACCGCTTTTCAGCAACAGCAAAACCGTCAGTCAGACACCTGCGGCAGATACCATAATCAAACCCACCGCTCCAGTCATCGAAAGTGTACCACGCACCGTTGAGAACACCGGACAAGCAACCCAAGCCGTTCCGCGAGATGATAGAACCCGACCCAGACCCTCAGTTCAAAGCACTGCACCGCGTCCAGAAGTCAGCACAACATCTAGTGAATATGGCGAGATTTATTCCCAACCCATCAAGACCAAAGAAGGCTATTGGGTCATCGGCATATCGCCTACTTTTACTGAACCTACACAGGCGCAAGGCTCTTACTCATTAGGTGGTGCTACACAAACGGCAAGCGATGCTTACAGACCCACAACCACTTACACGCCAAGCACTTACACGCCACCGCCACCTGTAGTGACAAGTTCGACGACCTATACAACGCCCGCATATACCAACACCAGCAATACATCGGGCAGAGTATATCGCATTCAAATCTCTGCACGAAAAGTCTATCAACCTTCGCGCTACCAAAAAGTGAGCGATATGGGTAGTATAGTATTGGAAGATGTGGAGACCAAAAACGGAAAATTAACCCGTATCATGATAGACGGCTTCTACTCCGAAAGCGATGCCCGAAACGCACTTGCACAAGCCAAAGCCCGCGGATACGAAAGTGCTTTTATCACCATTTATAATAATGGCGTAAGAGCTAAGAGAATTATTAGATAGAAGAATAGAGTGTGAGCGTAAAGAGTGTGAGAGTATAGAGATTTATTCATTTAATTTCTCTACACTCTCACACTCTCTACACTCGCCACTCTTTTCAATATAACGAGGTCTTTTTTTATATTAAAAAATGCTTTTGTCTGGAATCCTCGCAAGATACCCCTTTCGCGCTAAACAAAACTTGCATTTTAATAGAAAAAAAATATATCTTTGTAGCAACAAGGCTCGCTAGGCTTCTCGTCAGATCAGCACAAACAGGCGAGTTGTTTTTATTTTAAGACCTTTCTAAAGCCACACACATCACCTTTCCAATATTTACTGTCGATTCAAACATCCGGTGAACATCTGCATTTTTCCTAAAAAATCCCTATCTTTGGTTATCACTTCATAACACAATATCATGAGTACAATAGAATTAAAAACACAAATACACGATTACGTAGAGCGTTTGGAAGATGAGGATTTTGTGCAGGCGATACACATGATATTGGGTACGCATATCGCAGGTAAGAGCGAAGATGTGAAGGATTATAATATGGACGGTACACCTCAATTTGCTTCCGCAGAGGAAATGAAAACTGAACTTGACCGCCGTTTAGCCTCTGCCAAACAAGGTAATTCTGTAACCGTAGAAGAACTTCGTAAAAAATACGAGGGTAGGATAGAAGAAAAAGCCGATTTAGAAAAAATAAAGCGTGAACAAGGCTTCACAGGCATCGACAAAGATAAAATGACCCAACTCGCCCAAAAAGCCAACATCAAAGAACCCCTCGAAGACCTCCTCAATATGCTCACACCATGAACTAGGTCCTCGACACCAATATCGTTCTCGTTTATCTCAAAGATGAACAATTCAAAGCCAACATTGAAGTCCAATACAAGCTATTTTCCGAAGGCAATCATCCGATGATTTCTGTAGTGACGATTGGCGAAATTCGCTCTATCGCTTTGCAAAATAATTGGGGCGAAAAACGGATTGCCTATGTAGAGGATTTTCTCAAAGAATTTATCGTCATTGATGTTCGGTATAATGATTTGCTGAATGCCTATGCCGAAATAGATGCTTTCAGTCAAGGAAAATTAGCTGGAAAACCACTCAGTACCTCCTCCCGAAATATGGGCAAAAACGACCTTTGGATTGCAGCTACCGCATACATTATGAATGCCCAACTCATCACTATGGATAAGGATTTTCAGCACTTGGACGGCAAGTATTTTGACTTGGTTTATTTGAGTCGAGTTTAACGAAACAAAAACACCAAAAAGCAAACATCATTCTGAACCTACCCAAAATGCCACCCAAATTCATGAAGGTGTGCTACAAGGAGAAAATGGGGCGGAAAGTTGGGTAAACGCATCAAGCACAAGCGAAATTTTTGAACCTATAATCTCGCGTCTTTCCTTTTTTCTTTGTATATTGCAATAAAATTTTTCGATATGTCAGTTAGCTTAGAAACACGTAAATTTAATATCATCGAACAGCTTGTAGGCATACAAGATGAAGCGGTTATTTTTCAAATTGAAAATTTGGTGCAGGATAACCCCGGTGATTGGTGGGATGATTTGACGGAAGCACAGCAAGCGAGTATTCACAGAGGCGTTCAGCAATTGGATGAAGGTAAAAGTATGGATTACCAAGAATTTATCAGCAAATACAAAACCAAAGAAGGATGACCATCAGACTATCCGAAGAAGCGGCTGAACAATTGGACGACATCCTCAACTACCTCGAAGAAAAATGGTCAGTACGCTCACGCAATAATTTTATCGACAAACTCGAAGACTCATTTGACTCTATCATTACCTTTCCAACAGGCTATCCAAAGTCAGAAAAATATCCCGTTACGAAAATGCGTTATCAATCCTCAAACTATCGCCTTCTATCGCATCCGCGCAAATTATATCGAAATCGTCTCCATTATCAATGCCAGCCAAAATAAATAATTCGCTCCGCAAGATTTTCACAAAGACAAAACACCAAAAAGCAACTCATCATCAAACAGCAACTACTATCTGATATGGTGCTGAAAGGCGAACAGAGGACGCAGCGCGGTGCGAAAAAAAAAACTTGCATCCTAATATAAAAAAATATATCTTTGCAATGACAAGGCCCGCCAGGCTTCTCATTAGAACAGCACAAACCGGCGGGTTACTTTTATTTTAAGACCTTATGCAATTCACCAAGCCACCGCTACACTAAATTTATTTAAAAATGACGCAACCACCACTCACAACACTCAATCCACACCAACTGGAAATACTCAAATTATTTTCGAGAGATATGGAAGATAATGACTTAATCGAAATCAAGCGATTGATTGTTAGGTATTTGGCTAATAAGGTGACGCGAATGGCTGATGAAGTATGGGAAGAAAAAGGCTGGACAAATGATGACATGCAGCGCCTACTACACACACACAAGCGTACGCCGTATAATCCGAAAAATTAATACTTGTGAATATTGTACTTGATACGAATGTACTGTTGGTTGCTGTTGGTGGAAAATCAGATTTTAGACCTATATTCGATGCTTTTTTAGATGAAAAATTCGACTTATGCGTTACCACAGATATACTTGCAGAATACGAAGAAATTATTGGTGAACACATGGGCGAAAAAGTAGCCTCTAATCTACTTCAACTCCTCGAAAATGCACCCAATATCAAATGGGTGACGAAATATTACAAATGGAATTTGATAGTAAATGACCCTGACGATAATAAATTTGTTGACTGTGCCATAGCTTGTGATGCTAAATTTCTCGTCAGCGACGACAGACATTTTAGAATCCTCAAACAAATACAATTTCCCAAAGTCACATTACTAAACGCCGAAGAGTTTAGAGATGAAATAACCTCAAACGATAGCTGATAACTTACCTTGATATACTGTTAGATTAATCATAATATCCGAACCTCAAAAAGTAAACGTCATTCCGAACCTCGATTCGGAATCTGTCGTCCACGATAGCTATCGGGATGGCAGGATGTCAAACAGGAACTACTATCTGAAATGGTGCTGAAAGGCGGGCAGATTCAGCATCGCGATGCGGAATGACGGGTTATACTCTTACCAATTTTGTGAATTTTCTATTAACTTTTCAGGGTCTTGACTACTATGATGAAATTTGGCGATTATCACCGTTTCTTCTGCTTCATCTACATGGAAAATAATCTTGTACTTCCACTTTACATGAAATCTAAACACTTTATCACCGTTGCCGAGGCCGTGAGCAATTGGTCGTCCTGTTGGCAGATAACAGAGTGTGTCAGTCTCATCGAATAGGGTAGATACGACCTTCTGTGCAGTTTCTTCCGAGACATTATCGCTCAAATATTGTTGAATATTTCAAACATCCTCCAAGGCACGAGCCGATATTTTTACTGTATATTTGGTCATACATCCAGCTCTTTACGGGCTTGCTCAACAGTATAGAAATTTCCGTTTTGCACGTCCTCAACAGCTTCCATGCACTGTTTGTTGAGTTCATCAAGTGTGAGTGGACTGCCTACGTACTCGCGTGCTTGTTGCTGTTGGAGATGTTTGCCAAACATAACATGAACAACTTCTAAGAAATTATCATCTGCTTCTTCTACGTAACGGTGTAAGTCTGCCTTAATTTGTACTACACTCATATCTGTAATTTTTAATTTAAACGTACAATTTTCTCAAAAATAATCATTTTATGGGATTAATGCTTGTTTTGTGGTAGGAAATGTAAGGCTGTCTGCCAGACGGCGAGGGCGATAATCACTTTTTCACAAAAAACAAAAACACCAAAAAGCAAACGTCATTCCGAACCTGCCGCCTCTTGGCAAGATGTCAAACAGGAACTTCTATCTGAAATGGTGCTGAAAGGCGGGTAGAGGACGCAGCGCAGTGGGAGATTAAAAAGTCCTTGATTTCCAATGGTCAGGGTGTCGTGCGCCGTGCATGATTGCGATGATGAAAATATGGTCGTCGTAAACCTTGTAAATGACGATATACGGAAAGCGATTGAGAATAGCCCGACGAATGTCGGGTTCAATAAATTGGAAGATACGCGGAAACGAAGCAAGCAATTCTTTCAACTCATCAAATTCGACAAGAAATTCATATCCCAAACCCGCCTTTTGCTTGTCATACCAAAGGGCAGCTTCGGATAAATCCAATTCGGCAAACGGATGTAGCTTAATTTTTAGGTGTGAATCGCTCATAGAGTTTGGACATTACATTTTCGACGGGAACGCCCTCAACTACACCGCTTTCATATTCGGTGAGGCGGCGGCGGACTTCATTCATTTGAAGTTCGGTGAGTTGTACACCTTCGTCGCTGAGGCTGTTGAGCAACAGGTGTATCAGTGTCATGCGCTCGGCTTTGGGCATGTCTAAGGCATGTTGATGTATGTTTTCGATTGTCATAATTCAAAGTTAATGTTTTTTGTCTAATTTTTCAACATCATCATCTCAAACTGGACTTTGGACATAACTCCTCCACCCAAAATTTAATTTTGAAATTTTATCGGAGTATTTCTTCGTTGTAAACAGGCTTCAAGCAGCAATTTTCTTCTTTTTCCTCTTTTTCTTGCGCTTTTTGCCCTTATAGACCAC
>CALIZI010000340.1 GCA_938028705.1 uncultured Saprospiraceae bacterium
TTTTCACGCAGAGAGCGCAGAGTTCGCAGAGGGTTAATTATCAAATCTCTGCGACCTCTGCGTTCTCTGCGTGATTTATTCAATTTGGAGCCTATGCTACGTTCCCAAAAAGTGTCAACTGCAATTCTAAACATGCCAAAATATGAGCTCCAAATTCGGAAAAAATATTCCATCCTAAACACAAATACATTATTGTTTTTTTAAAATATACTATCGTCAAGTTAATTTAAAATTCGTACAACACCACAACACCACAACACCACAACACTTCAACACTTCAACACCACAACACTTCAACACTTCAACACCACAACACTTCAACACCACAACACATGAAAAAAATACTATTCGTTTGTGTAGAAAACTCCAACAGGAGTCAGATGGCGGAAGCCTTTGCACATATACATGCACCTGTGGGTGTAGAGGCATACAGTGCGGGGTCGCGCCCGTTGGGTAAAGTCAATCCTAAAGCGGTGGCGGCGATGTCAGCAATCCATTATGACATGGCTGCCCACAGGTCAAAATCATTGGAGGAGATACCCGAAGGACTCTTTGAGTATGTCGTCTCTATGGGCTGCGGCGAGGACTGTCCGCATGTACCTGCGAAAGTACGCGAGGACTGGCTGATTCCTGACCCTAAGCATCTGTCCGAAAAAGAATTTGGCATTATCAGGGATTACATTGGTATAAAAGTCAGAGAATTATTACAAAAATTAGAGACTTTAGAGTAGTTTTGGGGCGGCACAATCTCAATCTCAACTTCAACCGCAACTTCAACTTCAACCTCAACCTCAACTTCAATTTCAAGTTGTTTTTGAGGTTGAAGTTGAGGTTGCGATTGAAGTTGCAAAGACTTTAATTATGAAAAAAATATTTTATATACTCTCTTTAAGTATACTGGCTGTGTCCTGCAAGCCGGGCACCAATCAACAAGAACAAACTCCTCCACGCACCACTACTGAAAGTACCACTACCACCTCTTCCGGCATCACACTCCAATCCGAACAATTTTATGGTGAGTGGCGCAATATCTCTATGGAAATCACCACCGCATACAAGACTGCCAATAGTGCTATTGAAACATATAAAGAAGAAAATTGGGAAAAAGACTTAGGCATCAAACCCATACGCACCTACTACAAACCCGATGGCACTTACCTTTCTGAATATCGTGATTTAGAGAATGTGGTTTTCAGCACCACTTCCGGCTCGTGGCAAATCAAACAAGATTCCGTCTATCTCAACCAAACCAAACCCGAAATACGCAATGCTGCCTATCACGTTGAATTTCATGATGAAAATACTGCTACTTTCACCGCTATGCTCGACTGGACAAACAATGGAAAAAAGGACGATTTGTATGTTGGTAAACAACAAAAAATAGATGAATAATATTTTGTGATAACACTTTATGGTAAAATAATTTCTTGTTTTCACATTTTTTGACGTAACTTGCTGTCGAACTTCATCAAAAACACACAATTTTCATCACTAATCAATTTATTAAATTATGAGTACTTCATTAATCATTTCACTCATTAGCGGAGCAGTCGGTGGCAATGTTGCCGGTGCGCTTATGAAAGGTTCTTCACTCGGAACACTCGGCAACTCTATTGCAGGTATTGCAGGCGGTGGACTTGGAGGCGGCATACTCGGTGCGCTCGGCATGGGGGGAGCTGCCGCAGGTGCGGGTCCTATACTTGGCAGCCTACTCACCGGAGGTGTCGGTGGTGGCGCACTTATGGCGATTATCGGACTTATCCGTAAAGCAATGAGTAAATAACATTGATAAAAAGACAAACAATCGGCAGTCAATTTCGTAAAAAATTGACTGCTTTATTACAATAATTCAAAAAAACATCCCGATATTAGCGCGAATCATACAATCTGTCCTGTCATATTTCGTTAGAATTTGAAAATACACTATTTAACTCCAACTTCATCTCGGATAAAAACTTGTTTTTAAATCTGATACCACTAATAGCTCTATTCATAATTGTTTTACAAATAAATAGTGATTATTAATTATTTGTAAAACGAATTATGACAGTGCCTATACATATATAGAAATAACACACAAATATCAAAATCATATTGATAGTCTTTGGATAAATGGTCTAAATTCAAATATTATCAATTTCACAACAAATTAACTTTTTATTTGTATTATTTAAAACTATAATCTGGAAATACAACTTAGTTGACCATCAACCATATTTTTTAACATATTTCACATTTTCCTACGGACTATTAACTGCTGCGATTTCCCATTTTTTAAATTTGAATTTTTATATTATAATTATTTCAATATTATTAATATTTTGATTTTGAAATAATTATAAATTAATTCAACATTATTTAAAAATCATTAATCAATATTTTATACATAATTTAAAATCAAAATACAAAAATTGCGTTAAATCATCTACTTAAATTTTATCTACTTAATCAATTTATTCAAAAATTTTCACCATGAAACACGTAAAAAAATCAGCTACACTATTTGTCCTGCTGTTCACTTTCATTTTTCACTACGAAGGACATACCCAACAATCTATTGACATAGATAATTTTCACATTTCATCAAGCACAAAATCCGAATTGAGTCCTTCAAGGCTTACTACACTCGAAGATGTCGGGTTTGATTTGAAGGATGCACTTATCGCCAACTTACGCAAAAAGGGCTACAATTTACTCCTGCCCCGTAAATCAAAAATTAACTTGGAAAGAGTCGATTTATTTAATGTAAAAGTGGATTATGACACCACTGCCGATTTAGTCATTTTTGGTAAAATAACACAAGAAAGTGACAACGTTACCATTAACACCTACATGTACAAAGCGAATGGAGAAATCAAACCATCGCATAGTGCAGAGAAAATCAATACTATTAATGGCAAAACCAGTGACTGGAACGACAGCGACGAGATAGGCGAAGCCGTCAATAGAATCGTTGCTGATTTATTTTCGGGTGTGTCAACACCTGTAGTCACTAGAACTGACCCCGAACCCAAAGTTCAAGACCCACCTAAAACCAAACCGGAAAAAAAGAAAAAAGAACCAAAAGTGAAACCTCCCAAAACACCAAAACCTCCAAAAGAAGCACCGATTAAGGTCGCCAAAACAAGCAAAGCTCCTGCCATTGCCGTTTTGGGTGCAGGTGCTTTGATGGGCGGAGCAGGCATTATGCTACGTTCAAAAGCAGTCAAAATATACAATGATGAATACAAAAAAGACCTTACAGATTTAGACCTGCTCGAAAAAGCCAGAAAGCCCAATCGTCAGGCACATATCATCGGTGCGGCAGGCATACTGACCGCCGGAGTGGGCATCCTGATATGGGCGAAACGCGCTAAAAACAGCAATTTGAGCAGCCACAAAACGGATAAACCGGACATTAGACGAGTACAACTCACACCACAAATAGAGTATAATGCAATTTCAAATACCAATACCATTCATGCAAAAATGACGTATAGATTTTAATTCAACCATATTTTTTTAATACAAAAAAACAAAATCATGAAAAAATTAACAGGTATCATTATTTTAATGATCATATCATTGTGGGCTTGTAGATTAGAGGAATTGGACGAATGTGAAGAAACTGCTACTTTTGAAAGAACTTATAATGAGGCTTCTGATTTTGGAGCCAAAGATATTGCTGCTACGAGTGACGGAGGATACGTCATCTGTGGGAATGTTAGTGATGACATTTTTTTAATGAAAATTGACGAACAAGGTGATGTTATATTTTATGAACAAGATGTAATTCCCGTCACCAATGAAACTTGCAGGTCTATTGTAGTCACGCCCGACGGTGGCTTTCTGATATGTGGTGAACGAGAAAGCAAAGCCTACTTTGCAACATACGATTCGGCAGGAAAACATCTTAATCAATCTCGTGATACTTACACGAGTAGTTGCAATTGTATTACCAATACTAATGATGGACGCTATGTTTTTTCAGGAAGAGTTCAGAATACAAATAATGCATACAACACTTACGTCGGATTCATTCAATTGGTAAATACATATCCTAAAATTCTGCCAACCAATTACATTCCCAATCCCGTGGACAGAATGGGAGCAGAATATGCTTATACTGTAATAACTATTCCGGGTGGATATGCTGTAGCCGGTCATTCACATAATTCACCCACAGCAGATATTAGTAACGCAGTACACTTTCTCAAACTTGATAATAATTTAGTTTTTATGGAAGAGCAATTCCATGATTTGGGCTTACAGCAGAATGCCGCACGGGATATAGTAAAAACAGATGATGGAGGCTTCCTCTTAGTCGGTAGCCTGGAAGCGGGGCAAGGTCCTGATATTTTTGTATTAAAGGTCGATAGAGAGGGAAATATAGATACAAATGGACTTCATCAATACGGAGGAGCTTTAAAAGATTTTGGTACTGAAATTATCGCATCGCACGAAAATGAGAAATATATAGTATGCGGATATACTACCAGCTTTAGCACAGATAATAGTGATGCTGTATATCTAGCAAAAGTAAATCAAGACGGCTCTCTGGTATGGGAAACAACCTACGGTCAGGCAGGTGTTGACGAATTGGCTGTCTCTATGCTTCGTGCAGATTGTGGTTATATTATTGTTGGAACAAGCATAAGTGGCGGACAACATAAACCCTACGTCATCAAAGTAGATGCCGACGGCAATGTATTATAAAAAAATATTGAATGAGTGAATATGGCAATATTATTCACTCATTCAACACTCAAATTCATTCATTCAAAGAAATATTCATAATGAAAAAAATAACCACCATAATCATCGCATTGTCCATACTGCTCAACTGGTCGTGCCGTTTAGAGGAAATACCTGTGATAGAAACGAACTGTACCGAGGATACCGAAACAACTTTTGAAAAACGTTACAATCACCTTATAAATTCTCTTGCATGGGATATTGCAGAAACACAGGACGGAGATTTTATCGTATGCGGAAGCTATAACAATAATACTCCCGGGGATGATAAAAATCATATTTTTTTAATGAAACTCAATAATGAGGGCGACACTTTATTTCTCAAATTTGATAAAGATGATATAAATGGCGTTTGTCGTTCTGTTACTGTAACACAAGAAAATGATTTTTTGATTTGTGGTGAGAAAGGCGGCAAGCCCTATTTTGCCAGATATGATAAAACGGGAAACCTGTTGGGAGAGCAAACGGCATCTGACGACGGAGAATGCAATTGTGTAGCACCGCAATTGGGTAGCTCGGGACGTTATCTTTTTACCGGACGAAGACCAAAAGCAAATGCTAACGGACAAAGTGCTTATTCTGGAATTTTGAATGTACAAGGAGGAAATATTGGTATTTTTGATGAATATAAGCCAGCCTTAAAATCGAATAAAGAAAATACCTTCCAAATCGTGCGAACTATTGCAAATGACGGTTATGCTGTCATAGGCAATTCATTTAATGGTGACAGCGCACCCGCAGGCACACGATATATGTATTTTTACAAATTAAATAATAATTTAAATCTTATAGAGGGTACGGAGCAGTTTTACAATCTCAATAATTCGAGTAGTATAGGACGTGGTATAATTGCCAACGCAGACGGTACATACACCGTAGGAGGTTTTACAGATTCCAATATATTTATGCTTCACCTCAATGAGAATGGAGAATTTATAATAAAATACGACTACGGCGAAGCAGGTGACCAAATATATTCGATTATAGAAGCACACGAAATAGACCAATATGTAATATGTGGTATTAGTGGAACACAGTTATTCCTCACAAAAGTAGCACATAATGGAGAGGTGCTATGGGAAAGAACTTATGGTCAGGTTCCTACTTTTGAAGCAGGCTATGCCGTTAAACCTACAAAAGACTGTGGTTATATCTTGACAGGATATAGCAGATTGGAACAATTTGACCCAAGATCTGAATCACAGACCTACATCATCAAAGTAGATTCGGAAGGCAGACGCTAAATAAAAATGTTAAAATACTTGTCTATCTGACGATTGTACATTAATTTTGTACATATTTTTATACAAAATAATATACGTAACATTTACATGTAAAAATACGTATAAGTTGACTGTTTACATATCGCCCTTATCGGGAATGATAATATGATACAAAGTAACTGACAACGATGAGCATAGCAAATAACACGTTTTGGAAATTTATGTTGCTATACCTAACAAGTATTGTACTCGTAGGTATTGCCGTACTCAAAAATTTCAAGCCGCCGCCAAAAATGAAGGCAAATCAGACGATGTCTGCCGAGGCGCAATTGGTCAATCAGCAGAAGCTGCTGTTTAAAGTACAAAAGATTAACGACTACTTCATCAAATTAGATGATTTGGAAGCCAATCTTCAAGAGGCTCACGATGCTCAAAGCATTGGCAAGCTAAAAACAAGCATTGACCGGATGACACTGAAATTGAGTGCCGAAATCGATAAATATCGCCACGAATCAACAGATGAACTCTATGTCGAAATTTTTAAGAATTTTGACCGACTCATCAGTATGCGAAAAATCAATAATGAATTGCGAAAAGAAAACCTCTATGCCAAAGAAGAACTTGACGAATGCAAACAGATTTCCAGCGTAACAGTTTCACTTAAATAACAAATAACAAGCATCAAATCCAAATCCCAAAACACGGAAACCTTGTAATTTGTTTTTTGTTTTTTGGAATTTTAAAACATATTTTAGTGATTTTTACATAAAAACCTTGAAAATATTATGCAAATTAAAACATCAGGCATAAAAAATCATTATACTGTGGTTATATATGCCTGATGTTTTTTATTTTTACAATCTCAAAAAACGAATCACAAGTCACGAATCAACGAATTACGAGTTACGACATTACATGAAGCCGATTAATCAAAAAGCATATAATACATCGCTCATTAAATTTTTCCTGATGTGGTTAGTCACAACCGCCTTGATAGTCTTTGCCTGTTTGGAAATATTCAAATCACCAAAACTGGAAAATGACAGACTCAAAAGAGAAGTGGAAGAGTTGAGAGCAGATTCTATACAGCAATACCTGATGACAACTACCGTTGACGGTATCAATGGCACACTTGAAAGTCTCAGTAAATCTTATAATGAAGATACCTTGCGAAAACTAAGCAATTATCCGAAAGAAGATATTGCAGATGGCAAAATGAAAGATAAAATTTCAGAGATGAGCGGACGAATTGCCGAAGTGGTCAGACTAAATAGTGCCAGCAAAGGAGATGCCCAAAAAGAACTTGACCACTGCAATAAATTACTGGAATTGGAAAGAGGAAAAGTATCCAGTTTAGAAATTGATATACAAATACTGAGAAACGAAAACAACCGACTTAAATATCAACAACCTTCTACTGGAGGCATATAAAATATTCATATTCACAAACAATACATTAAAAAATCACAGGTTCAAGTTCATAATCAATTGATTATCATAAAATTAAAAAACAATATAATTTAAACTATGAACTATCAACCATGAACAATGAACTATTAAACACACAACTGAAATATCCGCTGCCACAGGCAGTCAAACACACAAAGAAAGATGTTAGTTAAACTATTGGCCGGCGAATCGATACTGCTATTGTCATTAATGTCAATGCTATCAGTCGGTTTCATTTTTGCCATGCTGTCGCTTGTATTCACACAACTCATAGCGAACAGGCTAAAGTCAAAAATCAGGAGTCAGGCGAAAAAAGTCCGTATTTTTTCGCTCAACTCTATCATATATTTACTGCTATTTGTTGGTCTGTTGACCTTACCCGTACTCCTCACATTGATACCCAATATGAGTCTGGTTTGGAAATACACCATCATAGCTATCTATGCCCTGTCGATAGGGCTGTTGCATATTTGGGCATTCTACAAGCAAGTCAAATGGGCAGAAAAAGGCGTGGACATCTTACCCGACATCCTATTTGCCATGATACTTGTCCTCATAGGTACAGTTGCTTTCGTTGCAGCTCTAAACTTTATCGGCAATCCTTACATAGAACCCAAAGATTTCATATTTGTACTCACGCCCTTTGTGTTGCCCATGTTCATCCTCAAAACCATTTTTCTCTTACAGCAAGTACCCAAACTGGACTATCCCAAATACCAAATCAGCAAAGGCGAAAAAAGAGTATCGCCCGAAGAACGCCGCAACTCCCGCCTTATCAACGTCACCCTTATGATACCGATGGGAGAAAGCGACGAAGAACTCACCCCCGTAGAATGCAGATTATTGAGCGATATTGAATTTGGTATCAATGTATTTCAGTTGTTCAGACAATACAATACCCGACCCGACCTGCCCGCTATCCCCACACACGACCCCAATGGCAACGAATACGAATACCTCTTTTATTTCAAACCCAACTGGCTCGGCAGAAAGAAATTCATAGAACCCGAAATCAATGTAGTCAGAAATAAAATCAGCAACAAAGACGTTATCATACTCCAAAGACATTCATCCGAAATCGCTGATGCACAACTTGTTAATGCGTAAAATATTAGTTCATAGTTACTGGTTCATAGTTCATAGTTTGTATAATTTAATTGAATCATAATTTCACAAAAATATAAAATACGTATATTTTATCATATATTTTAAAGTTATTTTAGAACAAGAAAAACCATGAACCATGAACCAACAACTATGAACTAACAACATTTTACATTAAAAAACATACGTACTATCGACCCTTTTACATTTTAAATTTGATATTTTACATTTTACATTAAAAAACATACGTACTATCGACCCTTTTACATTTTAAATTTGATATTTTACATTTTACATTAAAAAACATACGTACTATCGACCCTTTTACATTTTAAATTTG
>CALIZI010000341.1 GCA_938028705.1 uncultured Saprospiraceae bacterium
ACTATGCGCCTTTTTCGGTTTGGGGGAAGGTTTGTTGTTACAAATAGTGCCGTTCCGATAGCTATCGGAATGCGACTATAAACAACTGATAATCAAATTTTTATAATTTCATTTTGAGCGGACAATTTAGAACTGCGCCCAAGAGTTTAGTAAACGTAAGTAAGGTACTGACATTTAGGTGATTACAAATTTTAATGACATGCCTACGTTTACTAAACTCGAAAAGTTTAGTAAACGGGATACATTATTTTTGTTCATTTAAAGTGTCAACCGTTTTTCTAAACATGCCAAAATATGCAAGTAGTCGAACAAAAATATTGATACGTCATTCCTATGGTACAGGCATCATACCTACTGCATCCTCTGCGTGTAGCGAGCCGAAGTATAGCTTATCGCCAAACTGTTGTACACTGGCAATTTCGGCAAATCCGCCCTTCGGATCTTGCAGATTATGGATGATTTGACCGTCTTTATCCAAACCAAGAATAAAGCCGTAACGCTGTGGTGCAGGTTGGGCAGCATCGGGTAGTCTGGCGATTATTTTTCGGACAAATGGTTTGTCCATAATACCGTCCAACTGAGGGTCGCGTGGTGAAATAAGCGTCAGCCAAAAAATGCCATCGCTGCCGCGTGAAATACCGTCGGGGAAGCCCGGAAGATTATCAATAAAAACCTCCGAAGTACCTTTTTTTGCACCACTCAACCAATAACGTGTGACCCGATATTTTCCGGTTTCATTGACCAAAACAAAATCGTTATTGTGGCTGACTGCGACACCATTGGCAAAATATAATTTATCGAGCAACAGATGGGTTGTCTTGGTTTGGGGGTCATACGAGAGCAAGCGTCCGTTGGGTTGATGCTCAAATAAATCCATTTTATATTGCTCAATGCCAAAACGATGTGAAGCATCCGAAAAATAAATCAGGCCATCGTCGGCTGTCTCCAAATCATCTGTAAATAAAAACGGTAGATCATTATGCGTGGTGGAAAGTGTTTTGATTTCTCCTGTTTGTGAAATGGAAAGCAAGCCTTTTACCGCATCAGCAACGAGTAGATTTCCTTGATGATCAATATGTAAACCCAATGGTCGTCCATTTGTATTCGCAAAGACAGATGACTTACCATCGGGTGTCATTTTTATAATATCGCCGTTTTCACTTCCACCATAAATCGCGCCTATACTATCCACCGCTACATCTTCACAACCTCGACATTTTCCATCAAAAATATGTTCAATCGCTGCCAATTTATCATTGGGTGCATACATACCTGTGAGTGTAGGTGGCCTGGGCGGAGTCCATTCCGCAGGTTGTATAGGTACGGGCAAAAACAACAGATAAGCTAATAATAGTAAAAAAATAAGTCCGATATATTTGAGTGCCTTCATAATGAGTATTTGTAATGTGACATGATGACTTTCTATCCAAACATTTCCACACAATATATTGTTATTTATACTTTTTTTAGAATAAAATACTTAGTTTTAGCAGAAGATTATTAATGAATGGAGTATATGCAAAAAAAATTCGGCTCATGTAGGAAATCAGGTGGAATGTGAAGCAAGTCCAAATCCTATAAGGTTTTCGAAAACCTTATAGGATTGATTATCAGCATTTTATCCCCAAAAAAATAAAAACCAATCTGTATTCCACCTGATTTCCTACATAAGCCAAAAATTCATTCATTCAACATTCATTCATTGAGTCCACATTAGAAAGTATAGAAATTCAAAAAAGTTAAAATTTTATTTTTATATTAAAAAATTGCAATAAGAAAAAAGTAAATAATTAATATTTTTTAAAAAATTAAAATTTAAATATTTATATAATTTTATTTTAATATAATGCGAAATTAAATTTCGTTAAAATCGTTTTTTCTTATTCTTAATGTAAACTCTTCATTACTCACATGAAATTATCGGTTGGCACAAAATTACTGTACGGACTCGGCTTCTCGTCGAGGGGTATCAAGGATGGACTTTTTCAGGTCTTTTTGTTCTTTTATTTTACGCAGGTATTGGGTTTAGACCCTGCATTGACAGGCGGCGCGACCTTGATAGCTTTGATCTTTGATGCTTTTTCTGACCCCTTGGTAGGGGTGATTTCGGATAGTTGGACATCCAAAAAATGGGGGCGCAGACATCCCTTTATGTTCCTTGCGGCACTGCCCTCGGCTTTGTCGATTTACTTGTTGTTTTTGCCACCGGAAGGTTTGGGGCAGACGGGTTTGTTTTGGTGGATGACGGGGTTTATGATACTTGTGCGACTATCGCTGACGCTGTTTGTTGTGCCGGCAATGTCGCTTGGTGCAGAGCTTTCAACGGATTATGAGGAGCGCACGTCGATTACAAGTTATCGGATTATGTTTGCTTCATTGATGGCGACCGTGACCATTTTCATCGGTTATATGTACTATTTTGCACCTACAGAAACCTATGAAAGAGGTTTGATGAATCCGGCGGCGTATCCAAAGTTTGCTTTGTTTTGTGCAGTGATAATTGTCGTAGCTATTTTCTTGAGTACATGGGGTACACGAGGGCATATCCCACGATTGCAAGTACAAGCACCTACATCTAATCGCATCACTATCAGAGAGTTACTGTCCAATATTAGCAATATGATTAAGTTGAAATCCTTCAAGTCACTCATATCTTATACGATGGTCGTATCCATTGGTATTGGTGTTGGAACGGTGTTTACGACCTATTTTATGGAGTATTATTTCCAATTGAAGAATACGGAAATGGCTGTCCTCCCCCTTGCATCGGGACTTGCAGGAATATTGGCATTGATACTTGCACAAATACTTTCCAAACGCTTTGATAAGAAAGGAATCGTTATTATCGGTACGATTTTGTTTGCGGTGTTTTTCAGTGCGCCTTATAATTTGCGGATATTGGGGCTGTTTCCCGAAAATGGTACGCCCGGTCTGCTGCCCTCGTATTTTATATTAGTGCTGTTGGGCTATTTATTTTTATGGATGGTCTTGAGCTTTATCAGTTCGATGATGGCAGATATTGTGGATGAATACGAACTACACACCCAACAGCGTGATGAAGGACTCTTTTTTGCCAGTCTTTCTTTTGCCAATAAACTGACCACAGGTGGCGGTTTTCTGCTATCAGGTTTTTTGCTTAAATGGATTCAATTTCCTACGCAAACTACTGTTGATAATGTTCCTGCAGAAGCTATCGCAGGACTTGGTAAGGTGGGTGGATTCCTGCTGATGGAACTTTATTTGGTAGCCTTGGTTTTTATTTTGGCGTATCCGATTGACAGAGAGCGGTATGCGGAGATTCGGAAGGAGTTGGAATATTGAATATCGAATATCGAACAAGGAATAACGAATATCGAATATCGAACAAGGAACAAGGAACAAGGAATATCGAACAAGGAATATCGAATATCGAACAATAAAGAATATTCTTACATTATAAATAATTGATTTTCAATATACTAAGCACAATTTTAATACTTCTATCATACTATGCACTTCGACATTCATTATTCCTTGTTCGATATTCCTTGTTCAATATTCATTATTCGATATTCAAGACAAGTCTTCTCTATAATATCGACTTGCCATATAAAATAAAAACATAGCAATGGCGGATGAGACAAAGGTAATGGTCAAAGCATATCTCAAGGCATCATCCCCGTAGGAAGGTGTAAGTCCGTCGCTTACCATGCCGATAGCGAGCGGACCAAATCCTAATCCGATAATATTCAACACAAAAAATAAAATACCGGAGGCGAAGGCTCTCATTTTGGCAGGTACTAAGCTGTGCGTCACCGCAATAGAAGGTCCTAAATATAAAGCAGATGTAAAATAAGCAATGGACAAAAATGCCAACACAATCTTAATATCACTCCCAAAAAACACATAAATCGAAGCCAAAATCGAAGGGATACCTGCCCAAACCGGCAACCAACAATACCAACGCATATCTCTTTGGCGCAGTTTTTTATCTGTAAAATAACCGCCCAAAAAAGTACCACCACCGCCACCTATTGCTGCGATAATCGCCAATACGATTCCGGCAGTTTGGATGTCCATGCCATGACTTCTGGCTAAAAAAGAAGGCATCCAATTTCCGCTGGCATAATTACCAAATGCCTGAAAACCGGTGGCTAATGCAATAAAAATAAAACTCTTTTTACTCGCCAAAATCCGTATGACTTCGCTGAATTTGAGTTCTTTTTGATGAATGTCGTCAGCGTCCATTTGCCCTCTAACGGGTTCTTTGACCGTTGCCCACAAAAGCACTGCATAGAGAATCCCCGGTAAGCCTAAAGCAAACAAAGCCGCACGCCAACCAAAATTCTTAGCGATAATTCCACCAATTAAAAAGCCCAGAAAAATACCGATATACACGCCCGTCGAATAGATAGAAAGTGCAGTGGCTCTTTTTTCCGGTTCGTAATAATCCGAAATAATCGAATGAGCAGGAGGACTGCCGCCCGCTTCACCGACAGCAACCCCGATTCGCGCCAACAGCAGTTGCGTAAAATTCTGCGCCAAACCGGATAATGCCGTCATCGCACTCCACACGACAAGCGAAATACTGACCACATTTTTCCGATTATTCTTGTCGGCATAACGCGCAATCGGCAAGCCCAAAGTCGTATATAAAATCGCAAAAGCAAAGCCCGTCAGAAGCCCAAGTTGGGTATCACTCAACATGAGGTCAGCTTTGATAGGCTCTTGCAGAATGACCAATATTTGACGGTCAATAAAATTGAAGGCATACATCCCCGTCAGGATAAAAAGGACATATTTTTTATATGAATCGCTATTACTGTCCATGTATTTTTTATTTTTTGAAAGGTAAGCGATTTTTATTTAAAATTTTCATTTAGGTATAAAAAACAGCAAATATTATCTTTTTTATTCATTTTTTGCTTTTGGATTTTGCCAAACTCATTAAAAACCAAATTTTCTACTTTCATTATTTATAAAAATGAATTTGACAGTTTTTATGTTTTTAAAGTACGTTTTTAAATTTATAACTTATTAATAATCAATAATTTAAATTAAAAATATTTCAAATTAAAAGTATGTTTTTTTGAAAAGCTTGTTTGTAAAGCTATTGAAAACATCTGCATCTTTGCATCGTCAAAGGGAATGAATGAGTTAATGAAAAGTTCATTCCTCTAAAAATGACAAAAGTGTTTTTAACTAAATGTACAATTATGAATTTTAGTAAAAAAGGAATTATAGTAATCATATTTCTGGCTTTGGTCGGAACAATTGCAAAAGCCCAAACAAACGATTTTTCAAACACCCTCACACTTGGTATCGGTACGTCGCTGCTTAATACAGGACCGGGCTTTCATGTCGGGTACAATCCGACTTTTTTAGTGCACAAATATTTCGCTGTGGAAGGGGAGCTTTCTTACTTCAACCAGAATATAAGAAGCACATTCATGACCGGCAATACAGGTAACGCCCACTCCGTCAATGTACTCACAGGAGGACGACTCTACTTCAATTCGGAAGATAAAAATATACGTCCGTATATCAATTTTTTGATAGGCAGTTTGTACTATCGTGAAACTATTGAGATAGACCAAAGAATCAATACAACATCAGAGATAGGCATACATGGTTTGATAGGTGGATATGTCAGTATCAACCAATTTGTACTTGGTCTGTCCTATGATAGACGATTTAATCTCATTCTCAAGGCAGGTTATACTTTTTAAAGCAATTCCGGGTTACGAGTTCTCAAATATACTCGCAACCCGATAACTCGCAACTCGAATCAATTATGAATTATAGTAAAAAAGGAATTATAGTAATCATATTTCTGGCTTTGATCGGAACAATCGCAAAAGCCCAAACAAACGATTTTTCACACACCGTAATAGTTGGTATCGGCTCCCCGATACTAGATAATGGGCAAGGCTTTCATCTGGGATACAATCCAAGTTTGTCAGTATATGAATACTTGGCTGTAGAAGGGCAGCTTTCTTATTTCTATGCAGAGACAAGCGGCTTTATTAATGGCAGAACGGATAAAGTCCACTCCGTAAATGTCTTGGTGGGACCTCGGCTCTATTTTACGCCACAAGATAAAAACATACGTCCTTATATCAATTTACTGATAGGCGGTTTGTACACTCGTGAAATCACGGAGAGAGCGGGCATAAGCACGACAAGATCAGAATTTGGCTTAGGATTTTCCGGCGGTGCTTATGTCAATATCCATCAATTTGTACTCGGTCTGTCTTATGATACGCCACAGAATGTCATCTTTAAAGTTGGTTATACTTTTTAATTACTGACCTTACGCTTAATTGGACTTTGGATATTGGGGAATTAGGAAATTTGGTATTAGGTATCCCGATAGCTATCGGGATTTTTATCAAATAATTATAAAATAAAATTAATTGAATATTTTATTTGTAATTAAAATTAAATAACTGATAATCAATCACTTATGATTTAAAACCGAATTTCCCAGTTGCCGAATTTCCAAAATGTCCAAAGTCCAGGCTTAATGTGTCCGCAGTTTTTCAGTCGGCAGTCCGCAGTTGAACGCGAGTTTATTTCACCTTGGGCTGCGGACTGCCGACTGAAAAACCGGTAGCTAAAGACAGCTCGTACTAATCCTATATTTTCACAATATTTATTTAATATGATGCGTTATAAAATCAGGTTTTTTCTGCTATTACAAAAATAAATATTATGAAAAATAACAACATTTATTGGCTGCTCCTATCTGCTTTATTATCCTTTGTACTATACAGTTGTGGATCAAAGAATGACGAAACACCGAACAATACACCACCCGAAGAATTGATTATTGGCAAGTGGCAATCTGTTGTACATCGTGAGGATGGCAATGTGGTGTCGGGTGAAGGGTATCGCGAGTTTGAATTTGATGAAGACGGTACGGTGCTGATAGCTGAATTTGAAGAAGATGGCTCGCCAATAGAAGATAATGAAGATAACTGGACGCTTGATGATATGAGAATCGAATTTGCTGACGAAGGTATTTACGATTTAATTAATATCACAGCAGATTCAATGACTTTGGAATACGATAGAACAGATAATTTTTCAGGGGCTATCATCCGGCATTCAGATGACTTTTTGAAGCAGTAATTGGTGAATCGGTTGAACAGGTAATCAGGTAGCTGTATATATAAATTGTGGAGAGGTATTTTTTTATTTAAAAAAATATTTTTATACATTGTATAAATTTAAATAAAAACTAATTACCTGTTCAACAATTACCTACCCAACTAATCCACCAAAATATGGCGATGTGTTTTTCTAATCGTAGAATAAAACCTATTTTTGCAAAAACAATCAGTCATAGATGTTCCACAATCAATTTATACGAATTATTTTTGGGCTTTTGCTCTCTGCATGTTGCTATCCACTGAATGCACAAGAGGGTGAAGTCAATCCATTTGAATTACCGGAACGCATAGAAGCCATAGAAGATAGTCTGGCAGCAGTGGTTGCTCCGATTGACACTGCATGGTTGGCAGAAGTAGATACCCTTGAATTTAATCCTTTTGCCCCTGATAGCCCAAAAGAAAACATCGCTCCCGACACAAAAGACACCGAAGATACCGGAGCTATTCCCAATATCTGGATGGGCGGTATCGTGATTATACTCGGTGTATTGATGGCGATACTCAATTCGGCACATGGCTCTGAGTTGCAGCGTACCATGCGCTCATTTTCCAATAAAAACCTACTCAATTTTAATTACCGCTCACAAAGAGGGCGCATCACTACCATGTACCTTTTGGCATACACTATGTACGCCATCAGTGCCGGAGCCTTTCTGTATTTGCTCGGTTGGTACTTTCAAGTTCCTATGCTGACCAGCAGTATTTATTCGGCATTAATATGCATGGCTTTCGTGGCGGTGGTCATGTTGGCAAAACATTTGCTGCTACAAGTTATAGGTTGGATAATGCCCTTTGATAAAGAGATTAGCCTGTATAGTTATATGTTGGCAGTTTTTAATCAAGTTATTGGCATTGTATTGCTGCCTTTTATTATTGTAGCAGCTTTTACACCCGACCCGTTCAAAAAAATCGCTCTATTTGGAGGGATAGGTATTATTTTATTAATATATCTGTATCGCTCTGTTCGCGGTATTATGATAGGTGAAAAATTTATGGCTATGCACAAATTCCATTTTTTTTTGTACCTTTGCACCGTCGAAATCGCCCCCTTGCTCATATTAGTAAAAGTGCTAGGATTTTGGGGCTAAATTGAAAATGGTTGTTGCTTATACGAAAATAAATACAATGAATGAATGAGTAAATGATTAAATGAGTGAATAAAGCACTGTTTATCAATTAGTTAATTCATAAAACATTATTAGGTTATTTTTGTCTGATTACTTACGTTGGAGAACAGAATATAAAAAGCAGTCAACTGATACAGAAACCAAAAAGAAGAAGAGTTGAGTCAATCAAAAAATGGGAAATATAGGAAGGTAGAGACGATCTTGGTGTCTCAACCTCAACCGGAAGGGAACAAAAATTCACCTTATCGAAATTTGGAAGAAAAGTACGGAATTAAAATTGATTTTCGTCAGTTCATTCAAGTAGAACCTGTACCTATCAAAGAATTCAGGAGGCAACGTATCAATCCTACCGATTTTTCAGCCGTTATATTTACCGGTAAAAATGCAATCGAACATTTCTTTCGCACCTGCGAAGAATCGCGTATCAAAATGTCACCTGATACCAAATACTTCTGCCTTTCGGAGGCAGCAGCCCTATATTTGCAAAAATTTATCGTCTATCGCAAGCGCAAAGTATTCTTTGGCAAGCGAACGATTTTGGACTTGAAAGATCAATTGAACAAGCACAAAAAGAAAGAGAAATTTTTACTGCCATGCTCCAATCTTGGCAGTAAAAAGGTGGTTGAATTTTTGACAGATAATGAATTTGACTTCAATGAAGTTATCATGTACCGTACCGTAGCAAGTGACCTCTCCGATTTGAGTGATATTACCTACGATATGCTCGTCTTTTTTAGTCCGCTCGGTATAGAATCTTTATACGAAAATTTCCCGAAATTCAAACAAAACGAAACCCGTATCGCAGCCTTTGGCAAACTTACCAAAAAAGCCATACTCGAAAAAGAACTCAGTCTCAATGTACAAGCTCCTATACCCGAAGCCCCCTCAATGACTATGGCAATTGATTTATATTTACAACAATCGAACAAATAATTTTTTAGTTCATAGTTGTCGGTTCATAGTTCATAGTATTGATTAAGCGACAGATAAGAAAGCTACATCTAACTAACATAAATTTATTAAAAATCCTGCTCGTAATTTTTACGGGCAGGATTTTTTTTGAAAAACCAAAAATAATAATGAATATCGAAGTGAGAAACATCCTTCATGATTCGACATTCCTTGTTCAATATTCGATATTCAATTAGACATCTTCCTCTTTCTCCTGTTTTGCACTGAAGTTTTCGTACCAAGTATAGCCGAGTATAGCGTGGAAGAAAATGACTTCAAATAGTTGCGATTGATAACCGGAAATAAAATTGGACAAGATAGCGAGTAAGCCAAGTATGCCGGATATAACGGTGAAGGCAATACGCCGCGAGTAATAATCTGACCATGTACGAAGTGTACTGACCAGCGGAAAGAGCATACCTAGTCCTACGATACCAAGCGATTGAAAGATATTATAATCAGTCAGGTAGTAAGTGGCTAGGCTCAACATACTGACACCTGATATGGCAGCGAAAGTACGCGAAGTCATGCGCTCACGATTGGATAATATCTGACGTATGCTTTTATCTTTTTGTAAGTAGGCATTAAATATCACGTCAGGAAACCACATGAACAGTGTAAACAAAAGGTATAAGGGGGAAAGGTATTGAAAGTGACTGACACAGAGTACCAGTCCGGCAACGAGGAGTATTTTGAGGGATTCAACACCGGTGTTGGACCAGTAGTTGACGTTCATAAAATAGCGATAGAGCCGATATTTGGTTTTGAGGGATTCGATTAAACCTGTACGTGCAAATTCGAGTTCGGGGTTGAAAGAAAGTGCTGTTTGAAAGTGCTTGTGGGCTTCGATATATTCTTTACGCTCAAGCGATGCCCAGCCTTTGTTGGCGTGCGTGACAGGGTTTTCAGGGTCGCTGCGGAGTGCAAGTTTAAAGGTATCTTCCGATACGCCATATTGTCCGATACGGTTCAATATACGGGCGCGAAGATTGAGACTGTCAATGTGTTCCGCATCTGCCGTCAGACTCATATCGCAGACTTTGAGGGCTTTGCACCACTCAGACTGCTGAAAAAATATACTGGCAAGTACATACAAATAATCGGGATGAGCAGCATAGTGACTAAGGCTCGTCCGGATGGTTTGTTCGGCTTTTCCGTATCGTTCTTGTTCGAGGTAGATGAGGCTGAGTACGTGGTAATGATCGGGATTGGTGGGTTCTATTCTGATGGCTTCTTTGGCTTGGTGCAGTGCTTCTGAAATGAGCTTTTGTCGCAACAGACAAGTGCTCAACATAGCGCGGGTAGCTGCATTGGAACGATATAATGCCAGTGTTTGGCGGAGTTCCTGTTCAGCCATTTTGAAGCGCCCCTGCTGCATGAGCAGACGTGCTTTATTAATTGTGACAGTATTTTGCATGAGCAGAAATTTTTTCCTGTTCAACAATGGAATCGGATTAGGAATACAGTTCGGGTGCTTATCTGCGATGCAGGTTCATATCAAATTTTGATATGAAAGAGAGTGTGTGGGTGTACATCGCCGGAACGAACTTTTCTATACCGGATTCGTTTTCAAATACTCGAGTATCTCATTGTAGAGACCTCCTTCATTAGCAAATAGCGCGTATTGTTTTGCCTTTTTCAACCATTCTTTAGTACTCGGGCGGACGAGTTTGGCGGCATTGGTGAGGTCTTGTTGGTTGATAGGACTGCCTTTCCCTGTGTTCATGGCTTCGGTGATTTTCGCTTGCTTTGCCAGGTCAATTAATGAATTGAGGTCAGCGCCTGAAAATCCTTTTGTTTTACGTGCTAGTAGTTGGTAGCTGATGTCTTCCTTGTTTTCAATATCTCTCAATAAAATTTCAATAATAGCTGCGCGGGCATCTCTGTCGGGTGGCGGAACGAAGATGATTCGGTCGAATCGTCCCGGACGACGGAAGGCTTCATCAAGATGCCACGGAGCGTTAGTAGCTGCAAGAATGAGCATATCTTCATTTTCGGCATCCAATCCGTCCAATTCCGCAAGGAACTGATTGATGATGTAGCGAGAACCGTTCCGCTTCATGTCGCTACGGTTGGAACCGAGTGCATCTGCCTCATCAAAAAAGAGGACACAAGGTGTACGCCTTCTTGCAATTTCAAATATTTCGTGTAGGTTTTTTTCGCTTTTCCCTATCCACATTTCCAATATTTCGTGAATGCCGACAGGAATGAGGTTGCCGTTCATTTCTCCGGCGGTAGCACGTGCAATGTAAGTCTTTCCGCATCCGGGAGGACCGTAGAGCAATATGCCGCCACCGGCTTTTTTACCATAAGATTCGTAGATATTTCGGTGCTTATATGGCAGGATAATTTTTTGTCTGATTTCTTCTTTTACGTAGCCCATTCCACCGACTTCGGTGAAGGTAATACTGGGCGCGATGAGTTTTTCAAGATAGGCTTCTATGTCTGTCTCTTTATCCAGAAAAACATCGTCCGTAGCATCAGGATTTAAGGTTTTGGCAGAAATTCCATGAACGACTTTTTCTATGTTTGCGTCATGAAGCAGAGGGTCAGTATCAAGAGCAGCTTGGTAAGCGTATTGGGCTTCTTCATAATTTTTCTCGGCAGCATGAAGTCGTGCTTTGAGCAGATAAGTGGCAGGCGGTGGATTTTTGAGTGCCATGAGTTCTTCAGTAAGCACCCAAGCCTCATTGACTCTGCCTGTTCCGCAAAAAGAAGTACCCAAACCAAGTTTGGACTGAACACAGTCCGGCTCTATGGAGAGATGCTCACGATAATATGAACTTGCCTCTTCATAGCGTTCCATTTCCACCAGTACATTACCTATGGTACGGAGCAATGGTGGATTTTTAGGTGAATACCTAAGGGCTTGCATTAAGCCTTCTAACAGGTTTTCATGAGTGTACATGTTGGATTTAAATTTTTGCTTGCTGTTTTAATGACAAACAGGAAATAAATAAAAGTGTTGCATGGATTATTTTAATATTTAGCGAATAAAAATAACAATCCAATCAACAAATAGCCTTTTATTTATTTCCTGTTTCCTTGCTACAATATTAAGCAAAAAAAATCACACTTACACGTTTTGTGACAAATAATTCTTTAACACATAAAGATAAATCACTAAGCGTTAATATGTACTTATAAACACTGTTTTGATGGGTAAAAAACAATAAAATTCGGTCTAATTAACACAATATTAACGACATACCTAATTGATATTTTCTATACTGTGCATCAGCTTTTTGGCTTTTTCCTTCTGTATCAGGGTACTTGCAGAGGATGTAATTATTTTTTTTAATATGTCAGTAGCTGCCGTTTTATCACCTTTTCTGAGGTAAGTATGTGCCATATACCACATTGCCATGTCTTTTACCTTAGAGTTTCCGGCACTGATTTCTTTAAAAATGGTGATGGATTTATCGTAATTTTTGACATGTAGATGACAATACCCCAAGATTAAAGCATCACTAATGTCGTTTGTCTGACGATACAAATCTTCCAATAATGGTATTGACGCTTCATACGCTCCGTTCCTCATTTTTTGATTGATGGTCTCTGCTTTTTGGTTAATATCTTCTACCTTCTTTGTGACATCTGTAACTTCTCCTCCCGAACGTTGGGTCTCCAAGAACGTAATACCGATACTATTTTCAGAAAGCTGTAAAGCCGTTTGTGGTGTCGGAGAAGGCAAAAGATAAGGTAGCGCAAAAAACGCCAACAAACCCACCGCTGCCACTACTGCGGCATAGCGCAAGACACGTCTGCGTGAAAACCATGTTTCAGTCTCTTCGGCGGGTTTATGTTCCCTTTCCGTTTGCTTCTCGTGGATGCCGTTCAGCGTCTGTACAAAAGGAATGCTACTGTTGTCCGTCAAGGCGAGGTCTATATCACGTTGTAACTCAACCTCTGCGCTCAAATCAGGGTCGCTTTTCAATTTTGCTTCAAAGTTGGTGAGGGCTGTACCTGTTAATTCACCATTCAGATAATCCTGTATCTGTTCAAATATTGCTGATTCGTTCATTGTGTATAAATTTGGGTAATGAATGCTTAGAAATGTAAAATGCAAAATAATAAATGCAAAAGTGTCGATAGGATGTGAAATCTCATTATAGAAAAATTTAATTAAAATTATTTTATAATATTTTTTATATTAAAAAACAATAATTTATAAAAATATTTTATTTTAAAATAACAAAAACATTCACATTATACTCTTTTTAAATTTTACATTTCAATCCTGTTTTTCAATCTTTAAAATCTAAATATCTGGGGTCTTCTTGTATTAAGTTAGTCAGTCTTTTTTTACACTTATAATGTTGTTGTTTGGCACTTTGCTCACTCTTATAATTTAGTAGTTTGGCGATTTCGCGCATTTTCTTTTTGTCAAAAACGAGCTTCATCAGTGCCTGACATTTCTCTCCCAACAGGGCAAACTTCTCCTTGTAGAGCGCATGACGCTCCGTTTCGTGTATCACATTTTCTATGTTTGCTTCATCTATATATCCCTCGTCATCTTCAATTGTCACCTCCTGTCTTGATTTTTTATTCAATTTTCTTAACCATATATGTTTTGATATGGGATACAGGAAGTTATAAAAAGGACAGGTCAATACAAAATCAGGAGATTGTGCTCTCTTATAGATGACAATGAGTGCATCCTGAAAGACATCCCATGCCTCGTCTGCACTACCGCTATTCGATGTCACTAAACGCTTAATACGCGGATAAAATTCTTTATATATCCGATTGACAACAAATCGGTCATCCTTCAACATGCCTTCTATAAAAAGACTCTCCTCATGTGGTGTTTTATCTTTCATAATTTGTGTGTCGGGTGATTGGATAAATAATGGTTTTATTTTAGTTTTCAGCCTCTAAGATGCTTCATTTTGCGGGTTTATTTTTTATGTTTTGGGCATTGGGAAATTTGGAGTTATATCGACATGTTCATCAAAATAGTTGACACTTTTGGAAGTCTAACGATACTACACATCTTTGAGTATCCCGTTTACTAAACTTCAAAGAGTTTAGGGAACTCGCAATAAATAACCTACCCAAGATACGATTTATTTTTTGCTCAATCAAGGCGCAGAAATGTGAGTTTATCGAGATAAATGACCATTTCCGTAACGCAGAGTGAGCGAAAAAGAACGAGTAGGTTGGGTAGGGTATTTGTTGCGAGTTCCCTTAG
>CALIZI010000342.1 GCA_938028705.1 uncultured Saprospiraceae bacterium
CTGGACTTTGGACATTTTGGAAATTAGGTAACTGGGAAATTCGGGTTTAAATCATAAGTAATTGATTATCAGTTATTTTATTTTTATTAAGGTAAAAAATATTCAATTAATTAAATTTTATAATTATTTGATAAAAAACAATTTACCTAATACCAAATTTCCTAATTCCCCAATGTCCAAAGTCCAGATTGTGAATTATGAATGATTTAATTTAGAATAACTTTCTTAAATGCCTTCCCCTCATTCGTTTGAATTTCAAGAAAATATATACCGCTTGCCAATTGAGATAAGTTTAATTGTTCCTTCAAATGTAGGGTAGGGGAGAAGTGTTGTTGAAAAACATTTTTACCTGCGGTATCAATAATATTAATCGTCGCTTGCTGTGACGCATCGAATGTTACATTAATATTAAAATGACCATTCGATGGGTTGGGAAATACGCTGAAATCTGCCCAATTTGCCACATCATTTACACTTGTCAATGGGCTATTACTCTTAATGATGAGTTGAATTGCCATTTTATAATGCGGTGCTGTGTGAAGTTGCCCGTCGTAACCACATTGAATTTGAGTACCGAAAGCGCAGTCAGTTGCCGGGTTGCAGTCAGGGTAGAGCGGGCTGCATTTATTGAGGTAGGGGTCGAGTACATAATCAAGCGTAGCCGATTCACCGGGCGTGATATGCTCAGTAATATCGAAATTGACCGCCGCTACTTCTTGTCCCGGACACCAGCCTGCACGTCCGAATTCCCAATTTCCGTTTTGCGGACTACATGGGTTTTGGTTGCAGTCATCCTTCCACATATCATGCGTATGTACGGTTTGTCCATCTACCTTTATGACGTGGTTGACAGGTCGAAATTCAGCGGCATTTAGGGTGTTGCCTTGCCCGTGTCCGGTGTTGCTGACTTTAAAAATGACTTGCTCTGCATTGGCAGGAATGAGTACGTTTCTGTCAGGCAGATTGTCGGAAGTCCAAAGCGTATCACCGACCTGATAGTTAGAATAATTGCGGTTGGTACCGCTATCGAAACCATGCCAGAGATTTTGTACATTAATATGGGTATAATCTTGTGTTCCTTCCACAAATTCAAAATCCAAATTGAGCGACCAACCGCCCGAAAAAGTCTCAATCCCGGAACGCAAAGTGACATCGCCCGTCAACATTTCGCGGTAATCGCTTACGTCCAGCGTCCAACCGCAAGTGCCGATACCGTAGGGTGTGATGTAGCGTCCGATTTCCACCGTTGAGCCATCCGCTTTCACGATAGCAATATTGGCGTATCTATCCCAGGGGTCGCAGCCGCCCGGCGGACAGTTGAGGTCGATGTGCATCAAAACCTGATTATACGCCGATACATCCGCAGGGAAACTAAAGGTAGCCGACTGTGCAGATGTACCTACACTCGCATTGTGTACGGCATTGGCGAATGTATTGACCATCATGTTTTGTGCTGATAATCCGTATGTTATAAATAAGAAAGTAATTAATGTAAATATTTGCTTCATTATAATAATTGTTTAATTATATTTTTTTATATGAAAATTTTATAATGTAAAATTTACTTATTTTGATTTTTTGAAATTAGAAAATTTAAAATTAACATTTTCTCTATTATTTTTGAAATGAGTTTGTATTTATTTTGTATAACATAGAATTATAAATTATCACTCATCAAATGTGCAGGCAGAAGCTCGTATTACTTGCGAACTAATCTATAATTTCATCCGTTGTATCTGAAAAAAATAAGGCATCATGCGAAATCCAATAAGGAGAAATAAAAATATCGGTACAGCGAAACAAGGTCACGGTCAAAATAACAGACTGACCATTCCTCAAATTTCTACTCAATCTTTGTGGTTCTACGAGCGACTTGGCGAATACACCAAAACAGCGAGAGACATCAATGGCAATCGCTTTGAATTTGTGATTGAAGCGACACGCGAAAAGGTAAATCATGCTTGTACAGTGGATGATTTGGCGGAAATGATTCGGCATATTCCTCCGGCAGATTATGGTGATTTGAACTTGATTGTGTTACGGCAACCTAAGCGAAAGGAAGAAAAACTTGCGTCTGTTTGGGGGCGTTTGATATATTGGTATGAATTTGAAGGTGATTTTCGTCCGGCAGTGATTATAGAAGCAACGGATTGTAAACGAACATTTAAATGGACTAAAAAACTTTCAGTAGATGACCAAAAAGAATTGGAAAGATTGAAAAAAGACGGACACGAATTTGTAACGACCAAACGCCATTTTATCGCCAATTATAATATTGAAAATGTTCGTAATACACAACTGTATCGAACACTGCCGCATGAATTTGCACATTATATTCATTATCATAATGTGGTAATAAAACCACTTGAAAAAATGAAGAAAGCTCTGGATAAACTGGATATTCAAATTGATGATAATGATACTACGGAAACGAATCCGTTATTTTCAAAATGGGAAGAAATGGATGATGCTTATCGTGCTAAAATTGAGGAAAATGAAAAGAAATATTTCGCCATCATTAAAGATGAAAAGGAAGTATTTGCTCATAATTATGCCGATAAACTTATCCGAAAATTAAAGGCTTGTGAAGCTATTCCATTTGATAGGATTGAAAAAAAAGATTTAACAAACCATGAATTATAAAATCATTACAAACGAAAATAAATTACGCGAATTTATAGCGTGGTTGCCCGAATTAGCGGATAATGAGAAGTATTATTGCTGTTTGTTTGCTCGAAAAAAATACTGTGAAGACCAGATTACTTCTGCCGACAAAACCCAACTCAAACGCTTTCTTGCCAATAAGGATTTATTGTATGGAAAAATCAAACAACTCGAAGTAGAACTTGGTGCATACCAACTCAAAAATATCGCTGCGCCACAAGAATCGCTGGCATTATACATCAATCCGAATCCACGAGATTTGAAAAAAGCGACTTATCAGGGCATCATCGAACTCACAAAATTATTGATGAATGACCGCGATAATTTTAATCCTCATTCGGAATTGATGAGTTGTATTCAACAAAGTGCAGGGAAGAAAAGATACTTGGATTTTGATGTCGATACCAAAGATTTTGACTTTGACCAACTCAAAAATATCATCAATATATCGTGCTTGGAAATCGTGGAGACGAGAGGCGGTTATCACATTCTTGTAAGGCTCGAAGATTTAGACCCGAAATACAAAAAGACATTTTATAACAACATTGTCGCACTCGGCGTTGACCAAACGGGCGACCAATTATTGCCCGTTCCCGGATGTACACAAGGCGGTTTTACACCTCAATTTATTCACCCATTTTAATCTTAATTGGACTTGGACAGAGGAAATTGGGGAATTTGGAAATTCGGTAAAATCCTCTTTTTTAATTATTTATATGTTTTATTTAAATAATAAAATAAAAATAATTGATAATCAATAGATTACGAATTCAAACCTAATTTCCTAATTCCCACTTTATCCAAAGTCTAAAATCTTAAAAACCATGTTACAAACCATAAAATATAAGGACTACAAAACACAAATTCCCGAATCGGGCAGACATATTCTCGCTCAACAAACAGACGACCAAATCCTTGTTTATCAAGCCTTTAATCCCCGTATTGCCAATTATGCCGTAGCCAATCAATGTTTTGGTGGCGAGCATTACAGTTTCAATCGAATGTCGTGGATAAAACCCAATTTTTTGTGGATGATGTATCGCTGTGGTTGGGCAGAAAAGGAAGCACAAAAACAGGTACTTGGAATTTGGATAGATAAAAATGATTTTGATAGGATTTTGAATGAAGCTGTTTTTTCATCTTACCAAGCGAATTTATATGAAAGCCATGAAATGTGGAAGGCAGATTTGGCAGCAAAAGAGGTGCGTTTGCAATGGGATCCCGACCACGATATTTATGGCGAAAAGCAAGAACGAAAAGCTGTACAGCTCGGCTTGAAAGGCGAAATTCTGAAAGATTTTGGTACGCAGATGATACGAAAAATTATTAATGTGACCGATTTTGTAAAAGCACAAAAACAGAAAATAGATAAGGGGCAAATTGATGAATTAGATGTACCAAAAGAGTGGACATACACACCCGCAAATGACGAATTATGTCAGCGAATTAGAATTAAACAAATCACATAATTCATACGCACGATGTAGGGACAGGGCATGCCCTGTCCCTACATCGCGCGTATGAATTGGAACGAAATTATTCATCCCACCAAACCTTAATATCAGCCGCATCACCGCCCATATTACCAACTGCATTTTGATAATTCGCCGCATTATCAATCGTCTCGCCTTGCGGATATACATAGCGCACAGGTGGTTCAATAGGCTGTCCGCTTGCCGTAAATGAAGGTTCGATTTCGGGAAAGCCCGTCCTTCGCCAATCCGAGTAGGCTTCGAGCGGGTCGAGCATATTATCAATCCATTTTTGAGTCATTATCAACTCTAAACCTTGTGCGTCATTCCACGCATTTTTTGGATGATTGAATAGCTCGGTGAGTTCGGTTTCGGTGGGCATATCGAGTTGTTGGGAAGAAATATTGACACTGTTCCATGCGTCTATGTACCAAGTTATTGAACGGCGGATGCCTTCTTCGTAAGCCGTTTGTGCGCTGCCGTTTGCCCAAGCTCGCAAGTAGGCTTCGGCTTTTAGAAAAGCCGTTTCGCTGGATAGAAAATGTCTTTCGGGGGTATTGCGTCCGCCCATAAATTTGGGGGTGAGGATGCTGTACATCGCCGGAATATCAGGGTCGAAAAGTGGGTCAAGACCAATGCCTTCTTGCTCCTGTGTAAGCGGCGAAGCGGGGATAGGATGCCACTGTCCGATACCATTTTTCGTAAAAAAAACTCGTGCGCGAATATCAAAAATATCGCTGTCGTTTGTGCCATCGGCGAGCTTATCCCACATCGTTTGTGAGGCGCGTGAGCGTTGTCCTTGTGCTTCGTCGAATACGTGTGCATCATTCAGACCTACACTTTGATAGCCGGGAGTTTGTTGTGTCCATTCGGCATGGTCGGCGGGTGTTTCGATGAGTGGAAGTGCGCCGTCAAGTAGCTCACTGACATGCTGTTGCGCCAAATCCGGTGCGACTTCCGACAAACGCATCGCCAAGCGCAAACGTAAGGAATTAGCGTATTTTTGCCATTTCGACCAATCATTGAAATAATAAATATCAATTTCATCTTCTGTATTGGCGAAGGTCAATTGTTCAGGGTCATTGGCGGCGTAGAGTGTATTTATCACCTTCAAATCCTCCAAGATTGTACGGTAAATATCTTCTTGCGTATCATATTTTGGAAATAAAACCGGCTCGTCTGCCAAGCCCTTTGCCGCTTCTGAAAAGGGAATATCGCCATACAAATCCGTTACCTTAGATACATAAAAATATAAAATGATTCGCATGGCGGCGTGCTTGTATTGACTTTTTTCTTGTACACTTGAAGGTTGTTTCGCCAATTCAGATTCCATGACGCGGTAGGTTTGAAATACGGTGGTGTAGAGCTGTTGCCACATATTATCTTTGCCGATGTCCGATTGAGCGTACTCACTCAAGCCGCGATTGGTGGTGGAAGTGATTTGCTGCGTCCAATTCATCCAACCGATTTTCGCATTATTCGCCCAATAGTTATAATTCCAAAATGTTTGACTCAAGTAGCCTGCGAATAGGCGGTCTATCGTGGTTTCAGT
Source organism: uncultured Saprospiraceae bacterium (assembly GCA_938028705.1). GTDB lineage: Bacteria > Bacteroidota > Bacteroidia > Chitinophagales > Saprospiraceae > JAHDEO01. The sequence goes on from CALIZI010000342.1 coordinate 5,689, forward strand.
GGGATTGACGGGGTCGGTATTGAGTTCTTCAAAACCCTTGTCGCAAGCCGCAAAGGGCATTAGAAAAAGACATAATATACAGACGATATTTTTATTCATGATATGATGTATTTGCAAAAACTAATCATGTTGTAAATGAATACTCCTACTTGCCTTGTATTTTGAAAATCTAACGATACCCCACAAGTTGTTGGGCGGCTTACTCGACGGACATTTTTAAAATGTCAGGCGAGATGTATATGTATTTTTGTTTTAAAATTAAAATAGTTATAAAATTTATTTTAAATAATAATTAAAATATTTTATAAAAATAATATTTATATAATAACTATTCTACTGAACAATAATTTTATTTAAATTGTAATTAACGGATTATTAATTTTTTACACCAAAATTAAAAAAGAAAGCACGATATATCTCCCCCTTTGGAGGGGGTTGGGGGGTGGAAAAACAGTCGAAAGTCCACCCCCCAGCCCCCCTGTCTTGCGACTTCAAGTTAAGTCTGCCTAAAT
>CALIZI010000343.1 GCA_938028705.1 uncultured Saprospiraceae bacterium
TGTATTGATAGTAATGCTTTTTTGAAAATAAAATTTAAATTAATTATTTTTTTTATTTATAAAATATTTATTATCATTTTTTTATAAATAATTTAATGATTTACTTGACAAAAAAATTAGCAAATAGCATTACATGTATAACACTACCCATCTCTAAATCAATTATTTAATCTCGTATTACAATAGTCATTAGTCGGAAACAATGGCAACTCTCGGCGATAGCTGCCACGATGGGTGGCAATTTTCGGGTAGGCTTGGAAGATAATTTTTATTTGCCCAATGGCGATATGGCAAAATCCAATGGCGAGTGTCTGGAAGCGGGCGCAACCTTAGCCCGTATGATTGGGCGCGAGATTGCAACAATAACAGAAATGCGGGAAATGTTGAAGATTGTAATGTGATAATGTTGTAATGCTACAATGAAAAAACATGATCGCATTAAAGCATTACAACATTATCACATTCAGACCTCCACCGTTTCGATATGAGCAGAAAGCCCTCTATCTATTAAAGCATCTTTCATGGGTTTAAGGACAGCCATCGTGGCGATTTTCACCGTAGCTTTTCCTTTATAATGAATAATCATGGAAAGTTGTTCGGACTGTATTTCGGTATGTTTGCAAACCTTCATAAAACATTCAATGACCCATTCAAAGGTATTATGGTCGTCATTGAACACCACGAGGTGTGCCACCTCGCCGCTATCTATGGTATCTTCTACCAGAATATCCTCTTCAATTAAAATGTCGGGACTGAGCATAACTTTTATTTGTTTGTCGAATTATTGGATATTAAAGATATACTGTATTAGGTTTAAAATTATACTTTTTATTTTACAAAATGTTTCATTGTTATATTGCTATATTGTTGATAAACAGGTATTTATGATTTTATTTTGGTTATATACAACAATAAAACAATGTAACAATCTAACCATAAAGCAGTATATTTAAATCGCATCAAAATTAATGCCTAATTACATCCAATTATATAAACTATTTTAATGCCGATAAAGTTCCCTTAACAGCTTCAAAATCAGGTAATTTTCCTGCATCATCCAGCACCTCTGCGTATTGAACATTTCCCTCAGCATCTATCACAAAAGCTGACCGTTTGGCTACACCTTTCATACCCAATACAAAATCATCATATTGTGCCTTGTATGCAGCACAGGCAGTACGGTTGAAATCTGCCAATAACTGAAAGGGCAGGTTTTGGTCTGCCTTATATTTTTCTAAAGTAAACAAAGAATCAACGGAAATTGCAAGTATTTCAGCGTTCAGATTTTGGTAACTGGCAATATCGTCGCGCATAGAGCAAAGCTCGGTAGTACACACGCCCGTAAATGCCAAAGGGAAAAACAGTACGACCACATTTTTTCCTTTATAATCGCTCAACGATACTTCCTTCTTATCTGTATTGAATAATGTAAAATCGGGGGCTTTATCTCCTTTTTGTAGTGCCATGTTTATGTATTATTAGTGTGAATTGTAAAGATAGATAAAATCAATGATTTTTGCAGTAAAGTAACATGCTAATATCGTGATTCGTAATTCGCTGACTCATGATTTGTTATATAAAATTTAAAATTAGACTTTGGACAGAGGAAATTGGGGAATTGGGAAATTCGGTAATCCCGATAACTATCGGGACTTTTTTAGATTTTTACAAAAAATAATTAATTACATGTTTTATTTTATTAATAAAAATTATTCAACTGATTATCAATGAGTTGCGATTTTAAACCGAGTTTCCCAATTTCCTAATTCCCATTTTGTCCAAAGTCCAAAACACTACAAGCCTCTAAGTATATGTTCAACTTCTTTTTTCTTAGTGTCGTCATCTGACAGGGCGATGAATTTTTGCAGGTGGACTACCGCTTGTTGTGGATTATTGAGGGCTTTGTGAGAAATACCGAGCCAATAATGGGCTTCGGTGTTGGAAGGTTCGAGAGTGAGTACGTAGTCGAAGCGTTGAACGGCTTTGTCGTATTGTCCGGTACGTACCGACATCCGACCGAGTGTCATACTCGGGAGCGGGTGGTCAGGGTATTTTTCGGTAGCATCGCGTATGATAGTAATGCCCCGCATGGGTTGTTGTCCGCCTTCGACGTAGCATAAACCTAAGTTGACGGTATGTACAGGGTCGTCGGGAGCCAGAGAGATAGCACTTTCAAAGGAAGCAATGGCTTTGGACATGCAAAATGAACGAATGAGCGAATCGCGGTCACTTTTGAAGCAAGAGAAAAATGTCGTACCGACAATTGACCATGCGGAATCAGACTGTGTAATCTCAGCGACTTTTTCTGCATACATACCACCAAGCGCGAAATCGCCGAGTTGATTCCAGTTACGGGAGATGTCTTTGAACAAATCGGCAGTAGCTTCGTCAGGAAGTGTATCGGTAAGTTGGCGTTCAAGTTCGAGTATGGGTTGAAGTTGTTGTGGCGGGTAAGTCCCGCTGGCGCGTTCTATGAGTTTGTTGAGGTCTATCGTTGCAGCTTGTTTGGCTCTTTGGGCATCTATCTGCTCGCGGTTGGGCGGTTTGGTAGGGCAACCAAAATAGAGTGTGAATAATAGAGCTACTGCTATAAATAAAACAAACCACTGTAATCTGGACATCTTGGTGACTGGTGACTAGTGACTGGTAATTAGTGTTCACTAATTTCCATAAAAATAGGTTCGAGCAACAAACTTACTATTTACTTTTTATATAAGCAATTGAGCGTAAATTTATTGCTTTAACAATAAATTTACGCTGTTTGTTGGTCGAACCTCCTTGAATACCAGATATACGTATCATTCAGGCATGGAATGTACTTTGCCTTTGACTTGTTCTACAAAGACTTTAGCCGGTTTGAATGCCGGAATGTAGTGTTCTGGTATTTCTATGGCTTTATTCTTCTTAATGTGACGACCTATTTTCTTAGCTCGTTTTTTAATAATAAAGCTTCCGAAACCTCTCACATAGACATTTTCACCATCTGAAAGTGATTCCTTAATCTCTTTAAAGAGTGCCTCAAGGGTGACCAAAACATCAACTTTGGCAATCCCCGTTTTGTCTGCGATTTTGTTGACTAAATCTGCTTTTCTCATCCTAAAGCATGGTTTATTAGTTAGTTATAAATTATGGGTAAGTGTAGAAACAATGCAAATGTCGTAATTTTATTTGAATTTCAAAAAATAAATTTGACATTTTTAAACATTATTAGCTTTAAATTCAATGCTTTACATGTTCGTTAAAATAAAATTTATTTAATCAAAACATAAATAAAAATTGGATTTATACAAAGAGAGGGGAGAATATTAATAATTAATTGAAATTTAATTTAATATTTAATTTATTGAAAATCAACAGTTTAGTTAAATAATAATTATTTTTGGTAAAAGTAGCCGATAAAACTACGTTATTCATTCTTTTTTTCCAAAACATTATGGATATTATTTATCAAAATAAAAGGCTATAAAAATATTTTATAGCTATAAAATCGACATGTTGTGACAATAAAATTATGCAGATTTATGACATTTTTGTGACTGTTAAGGTTTTGTTAATGAACGATTTTGATACTATTTAACTATTTCATTCTCTTTGGATTTGTTGTTATCAACACTAGATTTTCTTAATTCGCGTTGTTTTCTTGCTGCTTCTCTTGCCTGCTTATCTTCCTCATCCATTTTAGTATATGCCCTGATGATATGCTTGACAAGTCGGTGGCGTACTACGTCTTCTTCTGTCAGAAATATTGTACCGATACCTTCAATTTCACTCAATGATTCCAGGCTACGATATAAGCCTGATGTTTGGTTGCGCGGAAGGTCTATCTGCGTGAGGTCGCCGGTGATAATACATTTTGCGGAAGGTCCGATGCGGGTCAAAAACATTTTGAGCTGTACACTTGTGGCATTTTGAGCTTCATCCAATATAATAAAGGCATTGTCGAGCGTACGCCCGCGCATGAAGGCAAGCGGCGCAATTTCGATAACGCGATTTTGTACAAAATGGTTGAGTTTTTCTGCCGGAATCATATCGTCAAGTGCGTCGTAGAGCGGACGAAGGTATGGATCAACCTTGTCTTTAAGGTCGCCGGGCAAAAAGCCCAAGCGTTCACCGGCTTCTACTGCGGGGCGGGTGAGGATAATCCGGCTGACCAAGCGATTTTTTAATGCCCGTACAGCAAGTGCTACTGCTGTATAGGTTTTACCTGTTCCGGCAGGTCCTATGGCAAATACTATATCATTGGATTCAGATGATTCGACGAGTCGTTTTTGGTTGCGGGTTTTTGCTTTTATGGGTGTGCCGCTACGCCCGTGTACTATCACGTTGCCATTTTCTTTGGCACTGACACGATACTCAAAGGGATTTTCGCCACCGATAATTTCCATGACATCTGGCTCCGGAAGATTTTCCTGCGCTTTAAGCAAGCGAAGCATTTTTTCCAATTTTGCTTTACAGTTTTGTGTATGTTTTTTGTCGCCGGAAAGTTTGATGGTATTGCCGCGAGAAGTGATCTTCACCTCCGGGAAGGCTTTTCTGATTAGGTTAAGGTTGCTGTCGTTTTGTCCGTAGAAATCTACGAGCGGAACATCATTTTCGATAGTTAATACAATTTCACTCAAATTTTGACCTCGAATAATTTTATTGATAAAAAATTTACTTGAAATTAATAACCTCTTAATTAGTTCATCAGGTATTTTCCTGATAAATTTACTAATTAGATTTGATTCAAGCTTTTGAGACTACAAGTTAGTATTTTTCTGATTAGGATGCTTGAAAAGATGAATTTTATTACTTTATTGTTACAGGGGTGCAGGACAAATTTTTGATTTTCAATGCTGGTAAATCTGTAATGACTGCTTTAGCTGTCAAGTGTTTTCTCTTATTTGACGTTTATAATTAACTTTAAATCAATAATTTACACAAAAAATTTACCTTTCCACTTGACAGCTAAAGCAGTCATTACAATACACTTGTCAAAATATTTTTTTATGAAATTAAAAAATCTGTCCTGTATCCTTGTTACACGACTTTATGATTTATAGTCTTCATAAGAATAAAATCAATCAAACATCTGCAAAAAAAAACAGGGCAAACACTATTTGCATAGCGAAGCCCTGTAACCCCAAAAAAACAATATAAAACTATGTTCTATCCGAAAAAAAATCTTTTTAGTTGCGCCTTAGTCTGCTTTTTTTCGCAGTGGTATTGTTAAGACGACTTGTATTGCAAAGGTAACATATTCAGAAGCACAAAACCAAATTTTTCTTGAATTTTTTTTGTCTTTTTTAAGACTTTTTCTGAATTTCTATTTTGTTACTTGACTAACATCTTTTATGTTGTCTTGCATTGCAAAGATAAGTGATTAAGTTTAATTTTGCAAGTTTATTAACAACATTTTTTTTAGCTATTTTTTTGCAAAAGAATCTCACCCCCTTCGAAGTGTAACACAAAGATAAGACAACATTTTTGAATTTCAAAATGTATTTTTTGTGTAAATGTATTTTTTGTGACACGATTTTTAAAACAAAAAATCAAATATATCATATTGATTCGTTACTATGCTAATATAAATGTGAGATTTTGGAAGTATCTTTTTTTGTGCTTTTTGTAAAAAAAATATTGATTTTTTTTGAAGATAATTAAAAATATACTAAAAATTAAATTGAAAATGCGGAAAAAAAAATTTCAGTGCGTGATTTTTTTTTATTTTGATATACAATTTGATGAGAAAATATGCCTAAATAAAACACCTTATGTAGTGAAATTTATGAATCACTACATACAGTGATGTTTATTTTGAGCCAATGACTATCCGTTATTTTTTTAATTTCAATTTGTATTTTAACTTTAATTCATTCCATTGAACGTATATATAAGGTGTAGCGATGACTTAATAATATTTTTTTTGCCCTAACCGTATGTCAAGAGCAACATTCAGCTATCCACATATTTAGCGATGGGCTAGTGAACCGAAAAAAGTATGTGAAAACTGTAAGGTGCGAATGTCGTATCGTACAAACGTGAACAGAGACTGGAAGCACTTGTGCTACGGGTGCCAAGCTAAAGCATTTTTTAAATAAAAAAAAGACCTCGTTTTGCGATTGAAATTTATTTATCTTGCACCATGGGGGAAATAACAAGCACCAAATCTCAAAAAACAAATTCCAAAAATCAAATAACAAAACCTTGGAATTTGATTTTTGGAATTTGGAATTTGATTTTTGATTTTTGGAATTTGTTTTTTGTTTTTTGTTTTTTGGAATTTGGAATTTGATTTTTGGAATTTGGAATTTGATTTTTGGAATTTATCTTAAATATGGCAAAAGTAAAGAAACAGTTTTTTTGTAATAATTGCGGAGCGTCTTCGCCGAAGTGGGTAGGCAAATGTCCTTCGTGCAATGAGTGGAATACTTATGTGGAGGAGGTCTTGGTAAAGGGAGATAAAAAAGATGAACGGCGGACTTGGCGGGAAGAGAATCAGCGAAAAGCCGTACCTATATTAATACAGGATGTGAAAGCCGGCAATACGCAGCGGGTGGTGACGGCTGATGAGGAATTGAATCGGGTACTCGGTGGCGGTATTGTGAATGGTTCGTTGGTGCTGATAGGTGGGCAACCGGGTATTGGGAAATCAACTTTGATGTTGCAGATTGCGCTGCAATTGCCTTTTAAGGTCTTGTATGTGTCGGGCGAGGAGAGCGAGGAACAGATAAAGATGAGGACGGAGCGGATTGGTTTGGCGAATGCGGAATGTTATGTGATGACGGAGACGAATACGCAAAATATTTTTAAACATTTCAAAAATCTGCAACCGAAAGTGATGGTAGTGGATTCGATTCAGACGCTTTCGTCGCCCCATCTGGATTCTACGCCGGGCAGCGTGTCGCAAATCCGCGAATGTGCGGGCGAACTCCAGCGCCTTGCTAAGGAGACCAATACGCCGGTCTTTATTATAGGTCATATCACGAAGGATGGGAGTATTGCCGGTCCGAAACTTTTGGAGCATATCGTGGATACGGTCTTGCAGTTTGAGGGCGACCACCATCATACGTATCGTATTTTGCGGACGATTAAAAATCGTTTTGGTTCGACTTCTGAAATGGGCATTTACGAAATGCGCGGTACGGGTTTGCAGCAAATCAGCAATCCTTCGGAGTTGTTGCTGTCTCAAAAGGAGGAGGAGTTGAGCGGCTCGGCGGTGGCGGCTACGATTGAAGGGCTGCGCCCGATGTTGATTGAAACGCAGGCACTCGTAAGTACAGCAGTATATGGTACGCCTCAACGCTCGGCTACGGGTTTCGACCTGCGGCGGCTGAGTATGCTCTTGGCTGTGCTGGAAAAACGATGTGGATTTAAGTTTGGTATGACGGATGTGTTTTTGAATATCGCCGGAGGTATCAAGGTGGACGACCCCGCTATTGACTTAGCGATTGTTAGTGCGCTGATTTCTTCGCTGCAAGATATTGCCATACCAAGTGATGTGTGTCTGGCAGGTGAAGTCGGCTTATCCGGTGAAATCAGGGCAGTGAATCGTATCGACCAACGCATCCGCGAAGCGGACCGACTGGGCTTCAAGCATATTTTTATCTCTAAGTATAATATAAAAGGTCTTGACCTTGATACTTTCTCCATTAAAATACACGCCATAGGGAAGGTGGAGGAATTGTATGAGCAGTTGTTTTCCTAATACACTATCTTATTAGACTTTGGACAGAGGAAATTGGGGAATTAGGTAATCTAGATAACTATCGGAACTTTCTTAGATTTTTACAAAAAGTGATTAATGACATGTTTTATTTCATTAATAAAACTTATTCAATTGGTTATCAATGAGTTACGGTTATAAACCTAATTTCCCAATTCCCTAGTTCCCATTTTGTCCAAAGTCCAATATCTTACCTTCATTACAAAAATACAGGGTTTAAGCCCTGTGTTTTTGTGATAATGTTACAAATTGCACAGTATATGTTACATATATGATAGTCCATTCTTCTTTTTATTCCGTCCTTTACCCATGCAGATAGGTGCCCCTGTCCACAAACACAGTTTATAGCAAAGAAAGATTAACCGCCCAAAACGGAATAAAAACTATAGATGCCTCTTGGTTTCCGGTTTGGGTGGTTGTCTTTCTTAGAAAAAAAATTTAGTGAACGATTTTAATAATGCTTAACAAGCGTCACCATAGCGATATTAATAAATCACTACATACAGTTATTTTTTGCCGTTCCATACCTTGATAGAACGCCCGCTCCCTACTTATTGTAATTCCTGAAGTATAGAGGGCGGACATTTTCAAAATGTCCGTCTATTTTATTGGCTACTCTCCTTTAATCAAATTAAAAAACGTTACAGCTCCTTTCACACAATTTTCATCATCTACCACCGGTGCGTAATTAATCGGAAAACCTTGTGCTTTGATGTGGCGAAGCATATCGTTGATACTAAGATTTTCATGCAACTTAAAAGGTTGAGTATTGATGATTTCTTGCACATTAATGGTATTAAGGTCGTCAATATGCCGAATCAGGCTGCGCCGTATGTCAGCATTCGTGATAATGCCTTTTAATTGTCCTTCGGTATCTGCCATAATGACAAAACCCAATCCGTAGCTTTCGATAGCTTGCAGGATAGTCAAAAAATTTTGTTCATCGCTTTGCAAAACAGGCGCTTCGCCATTCGTCAGCATAAAATCACCGACGCAGTACTCCGAGTCAAAGTTTTCACCTTTCAAATTGAGCATTGCCGCCCCCAAATAATCCGATTTGAACAAATAAGAACCCGATACCACAGCCGACACGCCCATATTCCGAAGGATAAAAGAAATTTCGGCATTGACACCACCATCCACATGTATTTTTTTATCAGGAAAATGACGAGCAAAAGTACGTATTTTTTTAAAATTATTTTTATTAAAACGACCACCGCTTTGTCCCGGCGTAGTCGCCATAATGAGGATAAAATCAAAACGATTTTTGTAAGGTTCAAATACGGTAATATCTGTGTCGGAAGTAATGGCAAGACCTAATTTGGCACTTATCTTATCAGGTATAATGAGCGGAGAACGTAGATTTTCATATTGAAAAGTCAAGTATTCGACAGGTGTTTTTTCTAGCAAAGAAAAATACTGTTCCGGTTGGTCGGAAATGATATGCAGGTCAATGGCTTTGTTGCCTGTTTTTCGGATTTTTTTGATGTCTTCAAATACACCCAAGTCATCATTACAATCAATATGGTACATATCAATGCCATGTTCATCCAACTCATGGATGATGTCGGGTAATGCCGTATCAGGGCGGGCATATATAGAGGCGGAGATTTTCATTGACGTGTGGGTGTGCTGATGTTGGTTATTCTTTTTCTTTTCGGGCATCAAGCAGTTGTTTTCGTTTTTCACGCAGTTCTTCAATCGTTACAAACTCTCCGTTCTCTACTCGTTTGATAGCTTCTTCAGCTTCCTTGCGGAATTCTTCGGCACCAACAGGCGTACCGTCCATACGATAACCAATAATTCCCGCCTTATAATCAGCTATCAGATGTCTCATTTCCTCCAATACACTAATATGGTCTATCTCACATATTTCTTTGATAATGTCAATTTTTATTTTTGCTAAATTCATATTTCAAAACTACACTTTTTTTGCCATATACGGCATTGTATCTGACAAAACTTAACAACATTCATCAATTCCACGAATAATCCCTCTTTTCAACTTGACAACCTCAATACAAAACCCTAACTTTAGCTATCTTTTTAATGCTCCATTGTTTCACTGTTAGATTGTTTTCAAACTTTAATCAAAATAACAATTGAATAATATAGCCATGAAACAATAAAGCCATAAAATCCGACTGCCTTTTTGACGTGTTTTTATGATAAAATACGGTTGTTTTGTCCGAAAAAAAACTAAATTAGCGCATGGCATAGAAGTTGGATAAAAAGCGGGATGCCAAAAATGATTTGCTCAAAGATAAACACTAATTCATCAGATAAATATTCCGATAATTAGCTGATTTGATTAAACCGATATTCAGAAACCTCATACTAATGAGACATCAAGTAAAAATTAAAAGATATTCATCAATAAATTTTACGGGCTGTCGAATCTGCCAAATGTGGTTGAATACTTGAACTTGAGTCATGTAAAAAATCAAAAAACTTAATACCTTATATTTATTTTATAAAAATATATTTTTAAATAAATTTAAATTATTATAAAAAAGATTTTTTTATAAGGTCTCCCTGATGATTTAATTCTTAATTAGTTGATAAATAAATTATAATAAATATTATATTATAAACGAATTACAAGTCAACAAATTACGAATTACGAATTACGACACTAATGATTAAGTTTGAGTTTTAAAGGAACTATATATGTTTGAAGATATTTTCTTTCCGAGAAATTTTGACGAGGGTGTTGAGTTTATGCCTTTATTCTCCATTGGAGATGATGATGAAGATGAAATTGAACTTGACGATGACTTTGACGAACTTCCCTTGCTCGCCTTAAAAAATACGGTACTTTTTCCCGGTATCGTTATCCCGATTACGGTAGGGCGCGACAAGTCTATTAAAGCCATTAATCAGGCTTACGAAAACAGTAAATTTATTGGAGTCATTTCGCAGCGCAGCGCGAAAATAGAAGACCCGAATATCAAAGACCTCTTTGGTGTCGGCACTTTGGCGCGTATCATGAAGATCCTCAAAATGCCTGACGGTACGATTACCGCTATCTTGCAAGGGCAGGGGCGTTTTGAGTTGCAAAATATGGTTCAGACCGACCCGTACCTCACAGGACAGGTAGAAACCATGAGCGAAATACCGCCCGATAAGGAACAGGAATTTAAAGCATTGACGGCTTCTATCCGCGACCTCGCCAAACAAATCATCGAACTCTCGCCCAATATTCCTTCCGAAGCGGCGGTGATTCTCCGAAATATTGATAATAATACATTTTTACTCAATTTTATCGCCTCCAACTTAGGCGTAAAAATTGAAGTCAAGCAAGCCATTCTCGAAATCAGCGAAATGACCAAAAAAGCGGAGGTCATTCTCGAACAGATGGACAGCGAATTGCAACTGCTCGAACTCCGCGACCAAATCGAAAATAAAGTACGCGGCGACCTCGAAAAACAACAACGCGATTACTTCCTCAACCAACAACTCAAAACCATACAAGAGGAACTTGGCGAAGGCGGTAACGAACAGGATTTGCAAGAACTCGAACTGCGGGCAAGCAAGAAAAAATGGTCGAAAGAAGTCGGAGAAGTCTTTGCTAAAGAATTTAAAAAGCTACGCCGCATCAACCCTGCCGTAGCCGAATATTCCGTTACACTCAATTACCTCGAATTTATCCTTGACCTTCCTTGGAACGAATACACAAAAGATAATTTTGACCTTAAAAAAGCCGAAAAAATATTGGACAAAGACCATTTCGGACTCGATAAAGTCAAAAAGCGCATCATCGAACATTTGGCAGTTTTGAAACTCAAAAATGACATGAAAGCTCCGATTATTTGTTTGGTCGGACCTCCGGGAGTTGGTAAAACATCGCTCGGAAAATCAGTGGCTACGGCACTCAAACGCAAGTACATTCGTATGTCGCTTGGTGGGCTTCACGATGAATCTGAAATACGCGGACATCGCAAAACCTACATCGGCGCGATGGCAGGACGCATCATGCAATCGCTCAAAAAAGCCAAAAGTTCTAATCCCGTTTTTATACTGGATGAAATAGATAAAGTAGGCAAAGATTTCAGAGGCGACCCCTCTTCTGCCCTACTCGAAGTGCTTGATCCTGAACAAAATAACACTTTCCACGACAATTATCTTGATATAGACTACGACCTCTCAAAAGTCTTGTTTATTGCCACTGCCAATTCACTTTCTACCATACAACCTGCCTTGCTCGACCGTATGGAAATCATACATGTGAGCGGTTATTCGTTGGAAGAAAAAGTAGAAATTGCGAAGCAACACCTTATTCCAAAACAGCGTGAAGAACACGGATTGAAAGCTAAAGATATTCGTATCAAACCGACGATTATCGCACAAGTCATCAAGCAATACACCCGCGAATCGGGCGTGCGCGAACTTGACCGCAGAATGGCAGGTATTATGCGTGGTACTGCCAAAAAAGTAGCGATGGAAGAGGATTATAATATTGCAGTCAAATCCGAAGACCTCTACGGCTTGCTCGGTCCGGTCAAGTACAGCAACGAACGCTATACTGAGCCACACATTCCGGGTGTTACGGTGGGTTTGGCATGGACTTCGGTAGGTGGCGATATTCTGTTTGTAGAAGCCAGTCTGAGTCAAGGCAAAGGCAAAATGACCCTCACCGGAAATCTTGGCGATGTGATGAAAGAATCTGCCACGACAGCCCTCAGCTACCTCAAAGCCAATAGCGAATCACTGGGTCTGGATGCCAAAATGTTTGAAGAAAAAGACATCCACGTACACGTACCCGAAGGCGCAATACCCAAAGACGGACCATCGGCAGGTATCACTATGATGACCGCTTTGACATCCGCATTAACAGGTCGTTCCGTCAAGCCCTTCCTTGCCATGACAGGCGAAATCACCCTACGCGGAAAGGTACTTCCCGTAGGTGGCATCAAAGAAAAAATACTCGCCGCCAACCGCGCAGGTATCAAAGAAATTGTGCTGTGTAAAGAGAACGAAAAAGATGTGAAAGAAATTAAAGCCGACTATATCAAAGGGGTGAAGTTTCATTATGTGGATACGATGAGTGAGGTGTTGGAAGCGGCTTTGGAGTTTTGAGGGAAGATATTAAAATAAAAAAGGTACTAAGAATAAAATATTCAAAGCACCTTTTAATCCTTCACTTAGTTACGTTTCTTTTGCAAGAAAGAGGCTTTACTAAGTATAACGCTACTAAAGATATGATTTTTTCACTACAAATTCAAGACCTTGCGATACGAAGATGTAGAAAATTTAGTTTCAAAGCCAAGGCTTGATAGATATTTGGCTGCTTGTAGCAACTCCAAGATGAAAGCAAAGAAGTTGTATGCTGCCAATCTAAAAGTTTCACAAGCATTTTATCCTGTTTTAAATCTTTTTGAGGTTATTTTGAGGAATAAAATTCAAGAGAAATTGAGCATATATTTTATAGATGTTGACTGGATAACCACCCAAAAAACAGGCTTTATGAATCACCATACACTGGGAGATTATAGGAGAGGCTCGGGCTTCTATTTTAAAAAACAGGTTGAAAAAGCAGAGGCAAAACTTAGGTTAAGAAGAGGTCCTATTACAACAGGAAAGATTATCGCCGAACAATCATTAGGATTTTGGACAGCTTTATTCGAACCTCGTCATTATGGATTGATTGGCGGTTCGGTGATACATTGTTTTCCTCATAAACCAAGAGCAATTGGTAGAAATGCAATCAGTGTAAAACTTCAAAATATCAGAGATTTCAGAAATAGAGTTTACCACAATGAACCCGTCTGCTTCAATCGGAACAATATTGATTTCAGTGCCGCAGAAAATGTAAAAGAAGATATACACAAGTTGCTCACTTGGATAGATATAAGTGCGAAATTGTATGTGAATGATTTTGATATTATTGATGGTAAAATTACTGTTGGGAAAAGAATTTAACAGATTGAAGCTAGACACTATCAAGGTGAAATTTCACTATAGAAATATAGCACATATAAAAGAAACCATAAGAAAACAATTCATTTATAAACTAACAAAACGCGCACTTGCACAAAAAAACTATTCAAAGAAGATATTGCAGATTTATTTGAAGTGACAATAGAATATGTAGAGAAAGTCGAAAAAGAAAACTTTTAACAATCAGAAAAACCGAACAACTCCGATACATCAAAAAAGCCCACAACTCAAAAGTTGCAGGCTTTTATATTTTCAAGTCTGTTGTCCATTTAGACTATCGACCAAAACTTATTTCAACTTAAAGGCTTTCTTCACCTTCGCTACATAATCCAATTTTTCCCAAGCAAAAGTTTCTACTTTTACTTTCTTCGCTTTACCGTTTACGCCAAATTCGAGCGTCTTTTTCTCCGATGTTCTGCCCATGTGACCATAAGCCGCTGTTTCTTGAAAAATCGGTTTTTTCAAACCAAAACGCTTCACGATAGCTGCCGGACGCATATCAAATAAAGTTTCTACTTTCTTGGCAATTTCGCCGTCGCTCATATCCACCTTTGCAGTGCCGTAGGTATCAATATACAAACCAACCGGCTTGGCAACACCAATCGCATAAGCAACTTGCACCAAACACTGGTCGGCAAGCCCTGCAGCTACAAGATTTTTGGCAATGTGGCGTGTGGCGTAAGCTGCCGAACGGTCCACTTTTGATGAATCTTTGCCTGAAAAAGCACCACCGCCATGTGCGCCTTTACCACCGTAGGTATCCACGATAATTTTGCGACCGGTCAAACCCGTATCGCCATGTGGTCCGCCAATCACGAACTTACCCGTAGGATTAACGTGATAAATAATTTTATTATCAAAAAGACTTTGCGTCTTTTTATCCAATTTCTTTTTCACACGCGGTACGAGGATATTTTTGACATCATCAGCGATTTGTTTGAGCATTTTTTTCTCTGCATCAAAATCGTCATGCTGCGTAGAAACGACAATAGTATTCACTCGCTTGGGTGTATTATCGTCATTATATTCTATGGTTACTTGCGATTTGGAATCGGGACGCAGGTACTTCATTTTTTTCCCACCGCGGCGTAGTATCGCCAATTCTTCCAATAGCATGTGAGACAATTGCAAAGCCAATGGCATATAATTTTCCGTCTCATTGGTCGCATAACCAAACATCATTCCTTGGTCGCCTGCGCCTTGTTCTTCCGCTTTTTTGCCTACGTCCACGCCTTGCGCGATGTCGGCAGACTGCTCGTGCAAAGCTGAAATGACCCCGCAAGAATCAGCGTCAAATTTATACTCCGATTTGGTATAACCGATTTTGCGAATCACGCTGCGTGCTATCTCCTGTACATCAACATAAGCCTTAGAGCGCACCTCTCCGCTCACTACGGTCAAGCCGGTGGTAACGAGTGTTTCGCAAGCTACTTTGGATTCAGGGTCTTGTGCCAAAAAGGCATCAAGGATAGCGTCCGATATTTGGTCAGCTACTTTATCGGGGTGTCCTTCAGATACAGATTCTGATGTAAATAAATATGGCATGGTTTATTATTTTACTTTCAGACTATCCGTTCATCGTTTATGGTTTTGATCCTTTGAATTATTTTGGAACTTCTATTAAAGACCAACAAACTTAGATAAATAGTCTATTCATTATTACCACAAAGAAACTAATCCCGATAGCTATCGGAACGAATATCGAACATGTAATAAGGACACCAAAACTTCCAAGAAAATTTCCGGAAATTTTCGTATTCTTCCCGAGTTGTCGGGATAGTTCGTTTTTTGTGTTTTTAGTACTTAGTGGTGAGTTATTTATTTAAAAAATGTAAACTAACAGCCTGTTTGACGCATTGATAATAGTTAAGTTACAATCCTGACAATTATCAGGAGTATTTAAGTGAGCTATAAGGACTATGAACAATGAACTGTCTGACGATGAACTGATAGCACAAAATGTGCTTTTTTGAAAAGCGGTGCAAAGGTACACTTTATTCAAAATAAATCGTGTATCTAAGGAATATTTATTTTATCGTTGAGCCATTCTCTTTCTACTATTTGCATATTGGCTAAGTCCTTTCTGAGTTGATGAATGGTCGTTTTATCTTTGTTTTGTTGGTGTTTGAATCGGTATAATTTGAGGATGACAGTCGCAAAATTGAGATAAGGTTCCAGAAAAACAGGACTAATATGTTTTTGACTGTTGACATATTTATAAAAAGCTTTTCGCCTGTTGACAAAACCCTTTTCTTGTTCAAAATAAATTTTTAATAATAATATTTCATACGTAATTCGATAAAATACATCAGGAAATTCCTGTTTGCCGACAGCAAGTTCGTTTTCCATATTTTGAATGTATTGAAAGGCAGTATCGTAGGCAAAATCTTGTCCGATAGTACGCTTGTTTTTGCTATGATATACGTACTGAGCAAAATAGAGTGCTGTAAAATTGTATTGACGCACAAAGCGTTCCTGAGTTTTGTTTTTGAAATAGACTTGCGGGGCATATTGTTTTTCTAAAATTTTAAATTGCTCAAAATCGTGTAATTCAATGAGCAACTGCATATAGCTTTTGAAATGATGGGGAGTGATGCGTTTTTTGTGTTGAGAACCTGTGATGTAACAAAGTCCGCGCTCAAAAAAGACTTGATACAACTCCAGTTGATTCACGTTCCATTCATAGGGTTGATTGCCCATGACACGCACCCTGCAAAAATTAATCAATGCCCGAAAGAGTTGTCTTTGGTCGTGCAAAGAAAAACTTTTAATATGTGTAAATAATATATTTTTGCAGGTGTCAAATTGTTCGGTTGTTTTCTCTTTCCACAAGATGTATAAATGATAGCGTAAATGTAACAACGGAAATTTCTCTATCGGTATATCTTCTATATTATCAAAACCAACCGGATAGCCGTAATCAAATTCATGTCCTGTGACCAATGTGCGTAGTAACATAGCAGCCCCGAATGTCACCTTCATCAGTGTGTAATGGCGGTCAATACCATACATGACCTCTTGAATCATTTTATTAGCAATGGGTTTTCTGCTTTCATAGATATTATAATGTTGATATTTTCGGACGGCAACGAGGACATCGTGCAGATAGTTGCTTTGATGCTCAATGCGCTTGGAAGAACTCCCCGTCTCATAGTGTTTGGATTGACGATTAACGAGCAGTTTGAATTGTTGATGTGCCTTTCGTTGTTCCAAGCCTATGATTTGATAGACCGTAGCATTTAATTTATCCTGATTATATTCTTCCTGAGCAATAAAACCACGCACCAATTTCAATATACCCGAAAAATCATCTTCCATGGTACTTTTTTTATAGCTCGAAAAAACACTTTTATATACTTTCACCGCATCTATTTCCTGAAAGCTCTCCTTTCCCTTTTTAGCTGCCCTTATTGCATCAAACAGTTGTTTCAACCTTTCATTGGTATTAAAATAATCGGCATAAATATACCGCTTGAGCCGATACATTTCATCAGGATTAATCTCATCTAAAAATGAAAATAATCGAATATTTTGTTTCTTTTTTTTCATAAAATATTATTAAACAGTATTTTATAAAAATATTTTTAAAAATGTATTTTCCAGTAATACAATTTTATCGTCGCTAATATAGCTTTTTTATACGATATAACTACCTAAATTTGTATTATCAATTAGTTGAAACACTAACAAAACGGAAGCGTAGTTGAGACTGAAACGATGAAAGAAACTCTTGGAGCAAAAACATCATTTTACAACTCCCAAAACGTACAACACCGGAAGGGTATTTAAAAACCAAGCAACACTTAGGTAATCTTATCCCCTGATTATCTGAGTGCAATGCCCCATGAGTGTGGTTGGGAGGTTGCAAAGAATAACTTGTTTATTAGCAGATTGTACACCTGTTTTGCAACGCTCAATTGCACTCTCCAATTACCAAATGATGAAAAACATTTTTGGTAGTGCTGCACATGTAATGCTATTGAACCACTAAGCCCACGAAGAACACGAAAATCGAATAAATGAAGAGTTCACAAAGTGTTTCTAAGTATTTAATAATGAATTTCTTACGCTTACTTAGCTTTCTTACTTCGTATTTTCGACCCTTGTGTTCTTCGTGTCCTTTGTGGTTACAGCATTACATGAGTAACACTACC
>CALIZI010000344.1 GCA_938028705.1 uncultured Saprospiraceae bacterium
TGCCGCTCCTACGGAGCTTAGGAGATTTTGGGGATTATTTTGCTACAAACAGGGTCGGTACTAACGTACCTTTATCGCAAAAAGTCGATTTGCAAGTCTCAACTTATTTTAATCGCACAGGTTGATTGAAATCGCCTGTACTAATCACTAATCACATTATTGTTTCAATCGGGGGTCCAATGCATCGGTCAGTCCTTCACCGATGAGATTGAAAAGCGTAACGGTGACAAATATGGCAAATCCCGGAAAGATGGCGAACCACCATGCAGAGGGATTGGTACGGGAGATAGCGAGCATTTTGCCCCAAGTGATGGTTTCGGCAGGTACGCCAAGTCCTAAAAAGGAGAGGAAGGCTTCGGCGAGGATAGCCGAAGCGATACCAAAAGCCACCGCGATAAACACTGGAGAAAGAGAGTTGGGAATGGCGTGTTTGAACATGGTACGCATTTGAGAAAAGCCGAGTGCGTTGGCGGCTTCTACGTATTCCAATTGTCGGACACGCAAGAGTTCGCCGCGAATGAAACGGGCGATGCCCGTCCAGCTAAATAAGCCGATGACTGCCATAACGAGAAAAATAGAAGGTTCGGCTACCGCAACAATAGCAAGTATAATGACGAGTAGTGGTATAGAACGAATGACCTCTATGACGCGCGTAATGGCGATGTCAACCGGAAAAGCAACTCTTTTGTTGAAGAAGGGGATTTTGCGGAAGGGTATGGCAATGATATTGGCAATGACCATGATGCCCAAGAAGATGAGTACGCCTAAGAATATAGACCATAAACCGGTGGCAAAGGAGATTTCCATGGCATCGGACATAGCGTAAGTGCGGGAATAAAAGCCGTAGAAAAAGGCGAGGAGGAGGGCTATGATGTTGACAATCAAGCCGCCGCGGGTGAGTTCGAGTCCCGAATCGCCAAAGTAGCCTGCACAGGCTCCCAGAAAGATACCAATAATGCAGGCAATGCCCATAGCAATGATGCCGACCATAAAGGCGATGCGTGTACCATGTATCATACCGGACATGACATCTCTGCCCAAGTCGTCGGTGCCAAGCCAATGCCGCCACCTTATGGATTTGACCTGCTGTTCGCCAAATGGATTTGCCCAACTGGCACCATAGTCCAGATTGTTGGGTAAATAGGGTATGGGAGCCCAGACGACAAAGTCGTATTCTTTTTCTTTCCAGTCACCGGCTTTGAAGTGTTCAGGCCATTTTGCCAGACCCAGAGTGACGGCGTATTGCTTAAATATCGGCATGTACATTTTGCCCTCGTATTTGCACAGAATGGGTTTTTCATTGGCAAGAAAATCGGCGAGTAAAGCGATAATTGCCAAAAAACCAATAATATACAAAGAGTACAAAGCCCGTTTGTTTTTCTTAAATTGACGACTTACATAAGCCCAATAACTCTGGCTCAATTCTTTTTCGTCGGTCGCTTTTTTCTTTCTTCCAAACATATCTTTTGTGTTGAAGTGTTGTTGTAACTGGACTTTGGACATTTGGGGAAATTGGGTTTTAAATCGTAAGTAATTGGCTATAAAATATTTAATTAAATTAATTTTATAATCATTTTATAAAAATCCCGATAACTATCGGGATACCTAATACCGAATTTCCTAATTCCCCAATATCCAAAGTCCAGTTATTGAGGTCTTGTGTTTACAATTTTTTTCTGCGTTTTTTCTTTTTCTTTCGCTTCTCCTTTTCCTCTTCTTCCACCATCTTTTTTCCGGCTTCCACCAACATTCTGTATAGCGGATTGGTATCGGAAAACTCATTGAAATCGGTCTCCTCAAATTCGGTACATTCGTAGCCCTTTACGGTGAAGTAGGTTTTTATCCACTCAAAAGTCATTTCGGGTGTAAAGTTGTCTTCTTTGACATAAATGGATGCACCGTCCAGATAAAGTTCGTTGGTTTTGGGCACCAAAGCATGTCTGATGTAGTAGTCCTTTGTGCGGAGTTCATTAAAATAAACTTCCGCAAAGTCCTTATCTGCCCGCAGGTCTTTAAATTTAGGATTGGTCATAATATGCTCGGCGGCAATGAGGTTGAGTTTTACAATTTTGCCAACCATTTTATGCCCCTCCTCGTCAAATATTGTAGGGCGCAACATGATTTGTATCATCGGGCTGCCCTTCTTCATCCATTCCCGCTCGTAGTAGTATAGCCACTTCATAAGCTTTTGGTTATTTGATTATTGATTGTACTGATATAAGGGGGTCTTTAGATAATTTTAAATTGTACAGAAAAGTAGTTGACACTTTTTTGAAATGTAAAATGTAAAATAATAAATGTAAAATGTAAAAGTGTCGATAGTACATGTAAAAGTGTCGATAGTACATGTATAAATTATTATAATTTTATTTACTTTTTAACTATTTTAAAATCAATTAATTATGATAAATGTATTTGAATTGCATCCTGCAACTTTTACATTTTACATTATTTTAATTTGAAAATAAAAGTGTCAACCATATTTCTAAACATGTCCTTTATTTACAGTTTAGTTCTGTATTTTTTCTTCCTCATGTTTAAGCTCTTAATCAAACTTAATCCGCGGATCCACCACAGCATACAAAATATCTACAATCAAAAATCCGAGCATAGTCAGGAAACCAACCATCATCACAATGGTACTCACTACGGGGAAATTTTTATATACAATGGCTTGGTAAAGATATTGCCCCATACCGGGTAGCGAGAAGATAATTTCGATGACGATAGACCCTGAAATCATGGCAGGGAAAATATTACCAAACAGGGTAATAATCGGCAGCAATGAGTTGCGGATGGCGTGTTTCCAGACGACTTTCTTTTCGTCCACGCCTTTGGCACGGGCAGTCCGCACATAGTCTTGCCGAAGTACGGAAAGCATACCGCCGCGCATCTGCCGCGAGAGGAATGCCAAGCTACCATAAGACCAACAAAACAGGGGTAATATCAGATGATAAGCGCGTATTCTGAAGGTCTGAAAAAATCCTGCACCGTCAGGTGGGTCACCGACTCCGTAGGGCGGAAACCAGTTGATGTATTCGGGATTACAAAAGAAAACTATCAAGAGGGTTGCTATCCAAAAACTGGGAAGCGAATACAGAATGAATAGTATCGTAGTGACGGAACTATCGGCTACGGTATCTTTTTTACGTGCAGAGAATATGCCCAAGGGAATGGACAGTAAATAAACAATAATAATGGACAAAATACTAATCAACATTGTCCAGTAAATGCGCTCACCGATTTCTTCTGAAATAGGGCGTTTGCTCTGATAAGACTTCCCGAAATCGAAGCGCATAAACTTTGAAAACCAATTGTGGTACTGATTATTGAAGCCATACCAATTGATGGAAGGCACTTTGGTTTTCCATGTCGTCGGGTTGTTGACCATAGCGGCATACTTGGCGGTCATGTCGTCCATCAAGGGTTTTATGACAGAGGTTGAAGGTGTGGAGAGGATGCTTTTGTCAGCGCGTTTAAAGTTCTTTTGGATTTTATCGTCTTCATACAGGGCATACAATCCTTTGATATTATCCTTGATTTTTATCAATGCCTTGGGGTTGAGCGAATCTTTAGGAATAGCCATTACCGCCGTTTCTATTCGCTCTACGGATTTGTGGTATTCGCGTATTTCATCCCAGTTGCCATAGGTACCAATCAAGCGACTTAGTGTCTGTTGGTGTTCTTTTTTAGGGATACGATACAAGGTATCGGGGTATGCCTTCGAACTCAAGGTGAAGTAAAAAGTCGGCTTATCTAGCCCCAATTCACTTTTGATGGCATTATAAGCTGCGGGTTTGAGTGGTTTTTGACTATTGGGGTCTATACCAGCCATATTGTACACCGGATCGCCGGGTGCATATAGGTTGAGTGCAAAGACCATTATCGAAATAATCAGCAAGGTGGGGATAAATATCAGTATCCTCTTTAGAATGTATTTAAACATTATAAGTAGTTTATGGAGTTTATAGAGTTGATTAGATTTATAGAGTTTGTGGAGTTTATAGAGTTTATGAAGTTGATAAAGTTTGTTAGTTAATATTCGACTTTTGTACTAATTAATAATCAATGTGAGATTAAGTTGTTTTTTAATAAAAAAATATAATTTATATAAAATTAATTTCTTATTTATATTAGAATATTTTTAATAAAAAATCGAATAAATAAACTAAATCACTTTATCAACTCTATAAACTAATCAACTCTATAAACTCACTTAATTAGCGATAGGTTTGGAGACTTGGAAACCATTGGGGCGGTAGCCCGGGCGAATACCGGAAGTATAAGCGTTACCAAATTTTTTGTGTATAGCGATACGCTCTTTTTGTGCCAATAGGAAAATATACGGAACGTCCTCGTGTATGGCTTCCTGCAATTGGTGATAGAGTTTGAATCGTTTGTCGGGGTCCATTTCGGCTCTCATATCGTCAATGATTTTATCGGTTTTGTCATTGCCGAAGCCGGTATAGTTGGAGCCACGATCATTATACGAATCGGTGTGCCAAATCTGCTTGGGGTCGGATTCGAGCGGAGAGGAAATCCAACCTGAAACGAACATGTCGAAGTTATGCGATTTGTTGCGCTCTAGCATGACCGACCATTCGAGCGGGAGAATGTTGACTTTAACACCTGCTTTTTTGGCTTCTGCCTGAAATATCAAACAAGCTCTTTCGCGGCGCGAATTGCCGGTATTGAAGTTGAGGTCTATCTCGAAATCTACTTTTTCGCCGTCAATTTCTTTATCCAAAATACCGTTGCCGTCGGTGTCTTTCCAGCCTGCTTCTGCCAGTAGTTGTTGGGCTTTTTTGATGTCGTGCGAATAAGGTTTTACCTTTGGACTAATGCGCTCTCCCAGAGAAGGATGGGTAAAGGTAGCTACGCGCTCTCCTAAGCCATAGGTAAATGTTTGGATGAGTTGGTCAACATTCATGATATGTGCGAGTGCCTTGCGGGTGCGGGGGTCGCTGAATTTGTCGCGTCGCTGATTGATGGCAATATAATCGTAAGAAAATAAGGGTGGCGAATGGGTGGCAAATTTATTGGTGAAAGTTTTTGATTTTTTCAAGTCGGTCACAAAGGCTTTGGGTTCAATGCCTTTCATGGCATCAATTTTTTCACCTTTGAGTGCCACGGTGGCGGTGGTCATATCATTGATACTTTCGTAAATCAATTCATCGGGATAGGCTTCAAACCAGTGGTTGGCATCTTTGACTTGGTAGCCCCACCACTCCGGTTTACGTTCAAGGATGACCCGTTGGTTGGGAGACCATTTGGCAAATTTATAAGGACCTGAACCTTCTATGACTTCTCGTTGGAATTTACTGCCATTATATTGGTCTGCAAATTTTTTGATGTCTGCATTATTTCGCAATTTTTCAGCGTCTTTGTAGAGCTGCTTGACGGTAAATTTTTTCATCAGTCCTTCGGGGTCATATATATGGTCGGGAAGGATATACAGGTCGGTCAATGCTGACTCGATAATCATATAAGGTTTGGCATATATGAAGGAGAATTTTTTAGGATTATTTTTGTCTATAATGACTTCTTCTATATCTTCAAAATAGGGTTTGAGTGGCTTGCTGTTGGTTTCGGGGTTTTTGAGTACGCGGAGCGAGAAATCAACATCTTCACCTGTAATCGGGTCGCCGTTATCCCATTTGGCTTCAGGGCGAATCTCGAAATCTG
The DNA here is from genome assembly GCA_938028705.1 of uncultured Saprospiraceae bacterium. Classification (GTDB taxonomy): domain Bacteria; phylum Bacteroidota; class Bacteroidia; order Chitinophagales; family Saprospiraceae; genus JAHDEO01. The sequence continues at coordinate 5,686 of CALIZI010000344.1, forward strand.
CTCTGACTTTTCCGCCGGGCATTTCAGTAAAAACAGGGCGTGCTTTGGCAAGTACAGGTATGATCTCGTAAGTTTTGTAATCAATGCTTACTAAGGCTTGAAACATATTTTGGTGAACCATTGTTGAGGCATTGTCATTGGAATTGAGCGGCGTGAGTTCTTCGGGGTCAGCCAGCGCATGTAGAATGACTTTGTTTTCATAAGTCGCATTGTCGCTGCTACGCTCACCACTGCTGTTAGTCTCAGTGCCGCCACATCCGGTAAGTGTCCATACGAGGGCAGTCATCAAAAAGGGAAAGATTTTATTCAATTTATTCATAATAATAGCATAATTAAGTTAAATGGTCAAAAGGGTATTGGCAGACGATTTAAGATGTAAAATGAAAATTAAATTTATTCATGTAATTTTATTTTAAAAAAATATAATTATCAGCAATTTACAATATTTAAATTGTTTTATGCCCAAATATCCTTTTTTATTCAAAGTGTAAATTGGAAATACGGATAAATTTAGAAATAAATAATTGCTTTGCAAAAGAGAAGCTATGAATATGTCCTTTTGATTGGAGACTAATATTTGTAAGGGTGACTTTTTGGGGTTAGATTATTGGTGTTCTTGGTGTTGTAGTGTCGTAGTATTGTGGTTGATAACTGCAACACTACGATACGACAACACCACAACACTAATTCAAAGCCAATTCTGTATAGCCGCGACTGCGGTATGCCGGAAAAGGAAGTTGGTATGGCATGACCTTTTGATAGTAATCGCGATTATCTGTAATTTGAGGAGTCGTTTGTATGTGTTGTGGTTCTGTGGGTTCCAACAACAGGAAGGCTGCCAATACAGCGGCTGCCGTCATCCAATACCTTTTGAATGCTGTAATGGTTTTGCGGGGCATTAATTTTGCTTTGGCGCTTTGCTTTGCTTCACGATAAGTGCATACGCCGAGCATGATTTCTGCTTGCAGATTGACTTCCATACAGAAATCTACATCATGCTCCATGAGGCGTTCAAAATCACGACGTTCCTGCCCCTCCAATTCACCGAAGAGGTAGTTGTCTATCCATTCTTGTTTTTCACAATTATTCATAACTAACCTTAGTTGAGAGTGTAAGAGTGTAGAGTAGAGAGTATGAGAGTAAAGAGAATTGGATACAACTCTTTACTCTTAGACTCTTCACTCTCTACTCTTCACTTTTTCTTTTAATTTTTTCATGGCTTTGCATTTGATATTTTTGGCAACCTGTTCGCTGCCAAGATTGAGTTCAAGGGCAATTTCCGACATTTTTTTTCTTTCAAAGTAATAGAGTTTCAAGACTTCCCGTTCTCTCTCAGGCAGTCGGTCAATATGTCGGTGCAAAGCCTGATAACGCTCTTGGCGCATCATATTTTTTTCAATATCGTCGGGGCATTGAAGGGTGTTTTGAAGATGGTCGAGGTCGGTCTTGTTACGTCCTTTTTTACGAAGTTGTTTGAGCCAAAGTCTGCGGGCTACTTCATAATTATAGGTTCTTATGGTACAGGTAAGGACGAAATCATTTTTACGAACTTTTTGCACCAAATTGATAATCATCTCTTGATAAATATCTTCGGCATCCACCAAACTCCCTTGATTGCTACATATCAATTGACGAATCATCCCGAAGCATTGTTGACGAATTTGGTCCAAAGCTTCGCGTTCATCTCTTTTTACACCGGAGCGCAATTTGAGTAATATGATATTGTCTGATTGAAACATATATTGCTTAATACCACAAGGTTTGAAAAGGTAACCGCTTCAAAAATTTATTTAAATTTTTGTGAATGTAAAATCCCGTCATTCGTCGGGACAAGTTGTAAAATAATAAATGTAAAATGTAAAATTTATATAGTATGAAACTAACGCGACACTTTTTTATTTTATTGATTTATAAATTTTTATAATTAAAAAATAATTTACTTGCGTACTATCGACACTTTTACATTTTAAATTTATTATTTTACAACTTGTCCCGACGAATGACGGGATTTTACATTTAATCGTACCGTGCGCCTTTCTGTATTCTATTGAGTTCGCGTTTGTTTTCCCGCTCTTTAATGGTGTTGCGTTTATCGTAAGATTTTTTACCGCGTGCGAGAGCAACTTCTACTTTGGCAAAACCGCGCTCGCTCATAAAGATGCGTGTGGGAACTATGGTAAATCCTTTTTCTCTAATTTTTTTATTGAGTTTATTGAGTTCGCGTTTGGTGAGGAGGAGCTTGCGGACACGGATAGGGTCGTGGTTGTTGACCGTACCGTGTTTGTACTCCGAGATGTGCATGTTGCGGATAAATAATTCACCGCCCTTTATAAAGCAATAGGCTTCTTTGATATTGGCATTGCCTGCACGTATGGATTTGATTTCAGTACCGAGTAGCACAATGCCTGCTTCATACCGCTCTACAAAGAAGTATTCGTATTCCGCTTTACGGTTGACGATATTAATTTCTTTTTGTTTGGACATGTGCAATTAGTGAATGAATGATGAATGTGTAAATGAATGAATGTTGAGTCTTCCCTAAAAAAGTAAGTTCATTGAAATATCCGAATAATCTTTTGCATATTTGTGTTATTATATACGTTAAATGAGATTTTGATGTTTTTAGCACGCGAATTACCAGTTTCCCCTCCATTATTGGACAGC
>CALIZI010000345.1 GCA_938028705.1 uncultured Saprospiraceae bacterium
CGTTGAGTCAAAGTCAAATTATCAGCTTTTAATTCACTATTTTCTGATAAAAGTTTAGCTATTTGAGCATCTTTTGTCACAATGCAAAGGTATATATTTTTTTTATTCTTTAAAAATCAGGAGAGAACCTGAGTAGTTACCCATATTTTAATTTTTGCCCGTCATTTTCAGAACTTAAATTATAATAAACAAACGTCAATTGTGTTAATGACTCTGTAAGATTTAGACTAATCAATATTTTATCATCATTTGTCATAGCATTTGATTCCCAAAACCAATAATCATTATAATCCGTTATTTTATCTATTATTTTTAGAGCATTGTTTTTTGTACTTGGTAATTCCAGTGTTTTCTGTTGATTTTGCTCTAATAATATTTTAGTTGTTTGTACGTATTCATCCGGAGTCCAACTCTTATTCAATGAGGGAACTCCTAATTCGTAATATTTACTCAATAAATCAGTAGCTGGAGCATTTGCCGGAAGTTTTGCTGTAGGTGAACAACCGTTTAGAAATATGAATGTGGCTAATGTAACTGAAGCTAATAAATAATTTAAAAGCTGAGCATAACGCTTTAGCCTTAAATTAACTTGTTGATAATGAGTTTTTTATTAAAAAAACAGCTAAGAAATAGGCTTTATATCCGTTTTTTATTATTTGTATATAATAAATATTTATTTAATTAGCGGTCTATTTCCGGCTAAAGAGCCGGCAACCAATAGATTTTCTAACCAGTTGTCCCGATAGCAGAACCCATTAATTTGTTCAAAGGGACTGCGTATATTTTTTCGTAGAATAGTCGTTTGCGAAAAAGGACAGAAATTAATGAGCATAGCATGTGCCCTGACCATTGCCTCTGCGCTGTAAATAGTACCATGAAATTTTTGAGTAGCGTACAATCGCCTATCTTGGAACTTCATCATCCTGTCCAACATGTTAGAGGTTCTGTGTCCATATGGTGCATCATAATAAGCCATATATTCTTTTTTTTTGACATAATTTTAAGACCGCCGTTTTAAAAGAACTTTCGGGAATATGTATCTCGGTCCATTCTTTCAGACGTCTTATACGTTGGGCAAATATAAACTTGTCTGAGGCTTCATAGCAGTTCCATACTTTATCAGCAATGGTATTAAAGTATAAATCATAAGCCGATAGCTATCGGCTTTGTTCCACAGGATTTAATCTTTAAAAATCCGTGTAAAAAGCAACGAAGCATTTGTGCTTTTGGGAAGAGTTGTTTGGCGGTATTACAGGTCGATTGAAAACCATCGGTATTGATGCTTTGGACAATATGTTGCGGATAAATCCTGTGCAGTTCATCTTTAAATACTCCATAAGATTTGAGCAGATGCGCTTGGTCAATATTTGTACTGACACTGGCACCTAAAAAGCAATTGTCACCAACTGTCGTACAGATATATAATTTATGCCGTCCTATTCGACTATGGTGTTCATCTATCAATATGTCACTTGGCAGATGCTCTATGTGCTTGATGCTTGTGCCTACAATATTGTAATGAGAAAGGGCTAATTCGGCTCGATACCAGTACATTGCATCTCTACCTTTGACATAAGATATGGCATCATAAGGCGTGTTATGTTTACGTAAAAATAAACCGTCTGATACCTCAATAGTTTTGCCTCGTAAATAGGGCATTTCATAACAAGGATGTAGCAGATAATCGTCGTATTTGTTAATAGGATGCTTAATGCGAATGAGGCGTCTGAGCGTGTCAGACTTCTCTGTATTCACAGACATTCCCGAAAAACTATAACCTTTGGTGATATGTTCAGGGAAAATTTCAGGGTGTTGCTCAATTAAAGCATCTATCTTTTTACGGTATTGTAATCTATTGGTAATTAAAGTGTTGTATTCATCTTCATCAATGGGTAATACAATAGTTCGTGAAATATTTATACTCATAATACGGTTGTTTAGTCCATTAGCTACCGATGAATATAAAATATAATTTATATATTAAAAATAAAAAACGGATATAAAGGGTGTTTTAGCTACTTATTTATGTCAATGAACTCATTATCAATGAATTAATTTAAGGCTAAAGCGTTATGCTCAGTTTAAAAGAAGGTTTGATTGTTTCATGTTGTAATTAAATTTATATGAATTAGTAAGAAGGTTTTAGTTGTGAATAGAGAAGATAATCTCTTTGAAATTAAAAATTGCCTGTACAAATATATAAAAAAATTCTGACAATTAAGGGTGTCGTCGCTATGCGACTAAAGTGGTGGACGGGGGAGGACTTGCTTACAAATGGGGGCGGCGCGATGCGATTGGGAAGGTAAAGAAGCTGTGGTGTGGGCATAGCGAGATAAAACATGATAGATACTACGTTTCCATTGCTACAGAAATAGCTGTAACAACAAGAAATAAAAAGTATAAGATATTCAAAATTCCGCCTAACCATTTATACCAATTATCTGGTTCTTTTTTTACAAAACTTAAAACTGTCATCACCACACCAAGTAATCCAAAAAGTATTATAGCGGTCATGAATGTCATTGAAGGGGCAGGCACAGACTCACTTGCTTCAATTGTTTCTGGTGAATCAAAAAGGAGCGAACCAAAAAGCCCTAAACTTATCAATGCGTTTATCAAAGATAATTTTGAGAATGTTCTCTTCTGATTCTTCTTCTCTATATGGTCTAAAATTTCATTCATTGTGTTGATAAGAATATTGACGCTGCAAAAATACTAAACTCAACCGTCTTGCTGAACTGGTTTCAGCATCTCCCGAATGATAGAAAACAAATGCTGTGCAAGACTCCTGTTTTTTGATTTTGAGTGAGATACAGAATTTTAGCTCATATTCAATATGGTGCTTGTCGCTCGGGAGATTCTGAAATAAATTCAGAAAGACGTTTTGGTTTGGGCGGGTTGGTTGGAATATTTTTTAGTTTCCATTTTTTCTTAAATGGTCAATATATCTATCTTCATTCGTCATTGGATCTACATATCTCCAGAACGTCCAGCCATTGACAGTTGTGTCCTCCGATGCTCCCAAGTCGATTTTTGCTTGAATACCCGCTGCAGATGGTGAATCAAATATTTTTCCGTTGTAAGAAATTGAACCATTAGAGGGATTGAAATTTCCAGTTACTATTTTACTATAATATCTGGCAAAGACTTTTATTGATTTTGTCTTGTCAATTTCAATTTCTTTAAAAAATTCTTTTTGGACTTGCTTTTGCTTCGAATAAACTTTATCATTTATAAGAGAAAAAACTTCCTCCGCTCTTAATTCTAAAAAGAAAATGAAATTATCGTCATATAGCCCTTCCACCAGCCCTGTATCAATAACATGAGTTTTTAAGCTATTTTCGAGATTTGGATTCTTCTTTTCTTTTATCTCTTTTAAGTAAATGGAAGGAGCTTTTTTTCCAATTTTAATATTTGTAATTTTTGGAATTAATGTTCTATTTACTACACAATCAATAAGGTCTCTTTCTTCACTTTCTTCTGATGAATTTTTCAATATATAATCTTTGGGGAAAATGTGGTGGTCATCTACACTTGAATTAAAGTTAATTTTTGACGTATTGTTCCAATCAATATAACCCTTTAGAGCATAATTTATGAAATTTAAAATGCCCCGATAAATAGCATTTTGTTTTTTGTTATAACTAAAAAGGTCTTTACTATCTCTTATTTGGGTTTTGAATAATTTATTAAAATAGCTTCGTTCGCCAATTTTTTGATTGTTTGCAATGATTGTTAATATATTACAATCTTGTATTATTTTCTCATTTGAAGAACCTGTATATCTTTGTGAAAAGACAGATGACCAATACCAATTATCAATAAACATTTTTTGCAAGTCACTCATTTGGTCAAAGCCCTGCTTGAGTTCAATTTGAAATATGATTAAGGGGATTAACATGTTTTGGTAGGGCATCCAACTTTGGTTAATTATATAATTGTTTTGGAACAGATAGTCTATGGTATTTTTATAATACGTAGTAACATCATTCCATAATTCATTAAAATGCTCTGAGTTTAATTCAGTTAAGATGAATGTTCTATGAATTTCTATACCTTTTCCGGATTTCTTAAACCTTCTTTTTGACATGATATATGCAATCGTTCTGACTATTAGTTCTGGAACTAAACTGTAGCCCGAATTTGATGCTTCAAATGCCTTTATAGATTCTTTCAGATTGAACCCATTGTAAAGTTTAGCTGTAAGAATATCAATAAAATTGAGCTGTACTCCTCTACTATTACTTCTTTCAAAAAACAATACAAATTTATCTAAAGACATATCAAGCAAATAGAAGGATAATAATTTTTCTGCTTTGAACAAATCGTAAATTTTTCTTTTTAGAGAAAGAAAGTATCTTTCTGTAACTTCAGTATTATCAGGACTTAAGCTTTGATAATACTCACTATCTTTTAGATACTGATTTAAACATTCGTGATCTAATAAATCATCTGAAATCATCTTGTAGACATCTGAAAGAGCGATGGATAATCTATTATCATTTCTTTCAATATCAAAGCTGTATAATAATTCTTCAACAGGAATTTGGGAAATTCTGGAGTTAGCTAACTCCTCTGGAAATTCTGATTTATTTTTGGCGACAAAGAATATTTCATCAATTCCAGTTATTGCTCTGTAAATAGAGGTTATTCTCTGTTGTCCATCAAGAATTAGCCTAAAATTACTTCTGTCTAATTTTTGGAGTTGTAGTATTTCATCTAAAGTATAATGTTTAGATACGAGTGATTTTCTCTTTTTACCTTTCTTTTTTCTTGGTCTTGTATCTATTTGTCGAGTAGTGATTTCAAAGGAAGGAATACCATAAATTATCGCTCCTATAAAGATGTCTTTAACAATTGAGTCAAATAAATCGACTGTTTTTATCTTTTCCCACACAAAATCTCGTTGAAATTCTGGTAGTACGGTTTTTCCTTTGTTAATGTCTTGTATCAATTTTTCTAATGATTGTGTTTGTTCCATTTGTCGTATATTAATATTATTTTTTGTGTGTTGCCGTTCAATTGCATCATAACTTCCTGAGAAATCTACATTTAAAGAGTACGTTTCTCTGAAGTTACAAATTTCTCCCACAAATATATAAAAACCCCACCAAACAAAAAAAGAGCCGACACACCGCATCGACTCTTCCAAAAAAATATCTAAAAAATTCAATCAAGTTCAAACATCAAACCTATCAAGCTCCATCACCTTCGCCCACGCAGCGACAAAGTCATTCACAAAGCGGGCTTCGCCGTCATTGCAGCCATAGACTTCGGCGATGGCGCGTAGCTCCGAGTTGGAGCCGAAGATGAGGTCAACTCTTGTGGCAGTCCATTTTAGGTTGCCGCTGTGGTCGCGTCCTTCGAAGGTGTCTTGGTCGTCGGAGGTGGCAGACCATTTGGTGTTCATGTCGAGTAGGTTGACGAAGTAATCGTTGGTCAGTGTGCCGGGGCGGTCGGTGAAAACGCCGTGCTTCGAGCCGTCATAATTGGCATTGAGCGCACGCATACCGCCTACGAGTGCCGTCATTTCGGGCGCGGTGAGGGTCATCAGTTGCGCCTTATCAACCAAGAGTTCTTCTGCCGAAATATGGTATTTACCCTTGACATAATTGCGGAAACCATCAGCAAAAGGTTCGAGGATAGAGAAAGACTCTACATCGGTATGCTCGGCAGTGGCATCGGTGCGTCCGGGCGTGAAGGGGACGCTTACTTTGTGTCCGGCATTTTTCGCAGCTTCTTCTATGGCTGCACCTCCCGCCAATACAATCAAATCGGCAAGCGAGACTTGTTTGCCGCCGGCATTAAATTCCTTTTGGATGCCTTCGAGCGTGTTGAGTACTTTTGTGAGTTGGGTCGGATTGTTTGCTTCCCAATGCTTCATCGGCGAGAGGCGGATACGTGCGCCATTCGCGCCACCGCGTTTGTCGGAATTGCGGAAAGTGGACGCCGAAGCCCATGCCGTACTCACCAATTCGGCAGTAGATAAGCCCGAAGCCAAGACCATGCGCTTGAGTTTGGCGGTGTCGTCGTCGTTGATGGCTGCGCCTGTGTGAGCGGGTACGGGGTCTTGCCAAATCAATACTTCGGCAGGTACTTCCGAACCAAGATAGCGATTGCGCGGACCCATATCACGATGCGTGAGTTTGAACCAAGCGCGAGCAAAAGCATCCGCAAATTCGTCTGGATTTTCGTGGAAACGTTTGGAGATTTTGGCATAAGCCGGGTCTTCTTTCAATGCCAAATCAGTCGTGAGCATAAAAGGCTGGTGGGTTTTGGAGGCATCGTGTGCATCGGGAACTAAGCCCGCACCTGCACCGCCTTTTGGTCGCCATTGGTTGGCACCGCCCGGTCCTTTGTGGACTTCCCATTCGTAGCCAAATAGGTTGTTGAAGAAATCGTGACTCCATTTTGCTGGTGTACTCGTCCATGCACCTTCGATACCGCTTGTAATCGTGTCCGCGCCTTTGCCCGAACCGAAAGCATTTGCCCAACCAAGACTTTGTTGCTCAATACTCGCGCCTGCAGGTTCTACGCCTACATGCGAGTCGGGTGCTGCACCATGCGTCTTACCAAAACTGTGTCCGCCTGCGATGAGGGCGACGGTTTCTTCATCGTTCATCGCCATACGTCCGAAAGTCTCGCGGATGTCGCGGGCGGCTGCGATAGGGTCAGGATTGCCGTTTGGTCCTTCGGGGTTGACGTAAATCAAACCCATTTGTACTGCACCAAGCGGATTTTCGAGTTCGCGGTCGCCAGTGTAACGCTTATCGCCGAGCCACTCCGATTCCGGTCCCCAGTAGATGTCTTCTTCCGGTTCCCATACGTCTTCGCGTCCGCCGCCGAAGCCGAAGGTTTCGAAGCCCATAGATTCCAAAGCGACATTTCCGGTGAGAATCATCAGGTCTGCCCAAGAGATTTTTTTGCCGTATTTCTGTTTGATGGGCCAAAGCAATAGACGCGCTCTATCAAGGTTGGCATTGTCGGGCCAACTGTTGAGTGGCGCAAAACGCTGTGTGCCGGATGCTCCGCCACCGCGTCCGTCGGCGATGCGGTATGTACCCGCGCTGTGCCAGGCCATTCGGATGAAGAACGGTCCGTAGTGTCCGTAGTCGGCGGGCCACCATTCTTGCGAATCGGTCATCAAGTCGGTGAGGTCTTTTTTGACGGCTGCCAAGTCGAGACTTTTAAATTCTTCGGCATAGTCGAAGTCTTCGCCCATTGGGTTGGAGAGGTTGGAGTTTTGGCGAAGGATGTTGAGCTTGAGCATGTTGGGCCACCAGTCGCGATTGGCAGTGCCGCCGCCTGCGCCGGTTTTTAATTGTCCGTGTAAGAACGGGCATTTGCCGTTGCTTTCACCATTTGGACTTTTCATGTTATCCATAGTATTTTTTTAATAATTTTGAAATGTTGAGTGAAACGAAATCCCGTACTAATGTCGGGAAATTAATTTTGATTTCAGAATGGGCGAAAATACAATTTTTACAGCAAAAAATATAAAGATTAATTATAAGTAAAAATACTTTTTTCTTATTTCGTCATAATTAAAACTTATCGAAATTGTATTTTAATACAAAGTAATGATATTTTTGTAAGAAAACAAAATGAAGGTGGTTGGAAGGACTTGGGGACGACAGTTTTTTTGGGTGAATTTATCTTAGTTGACCTAATTCATCAAATACTTTTTCATATTTTTCTATTATAAATTCTGAACCAAAAAAAGTAAGGTGATAAATCACATAGTTGTTTTGTAATTTTAAATATACTCCATCGTACTTTTCTTCAAAAATTAAATCTACAATCTCAAGAGTGCCTATTTTGTCATAAGGCTCAGGTTTTATTTCGACTAATCTTTGTTTGCTTTCCCATTTATCTATAAAATCTTCCCCAAGATTGTATCTACCCTGATTGTCGGTCTCAATTATTAACTTAAACCAGCCTAATTCCCCCAATCCGTCGAAGTAAAATCTTGAGTCAGGACCTTGAGTTTTATAGAATTTCGTTATTTTTTTTCCTCTTAGTTCTTTAGCAATTATATCTCGATTATTCATTTTTCTTAATTGACAATTTTAAAATGTAATTTGGAGTAATACACTTCGCCAAACTTGTACTGATAATACGTATAAAACTCCAATTAAATTCATCGCTAAGACATATCAAAAACATTCAAAAATATCAAACAAATAAAAGGGAATGAGTGTGACACACATAAGTGGATTTGTAATATTAAAATGCATCTTTGGTTTGATAAATACAAATTGTAGATACTGTAATGACTGCTTTAGCTGTCAAGTGTGGTTTTAACTCAATATTCAATTACTTGAAAACCATTGCTTTGTGACAAATTACTACCCACTTGACAGCTAAAGCAGTCATTACGGAATCTCTTGCCAATCTTAGCTTTTTTTGATTTTATATTATGATTCTACTTATGTGTGTCACACTCAAAGGGAATACTACTAAGGTGACAGTTTTGGGGGTGGAGTGTTACTTCAAGTAATCTTTAATTTCTTTTACTATTAGGTCGGATTCATCAAGACATTCAATTATTTCTGTCGGAACTACTATTATTGGTAGTGCTATAAATGTAATGCCCTTACTTGCCTTGCATTTTGGAAATGCAAGGCAAGTTACCCAACTTTCAGCATTACATTTGTAGGACTACCCTATTATTATCTAATTTGATAGACTTTTAGAAATTTTTCCAAAGCTAAATTTGTGTTATTATCTTTATCTTCTTCCAAATATAAGTACCTCAAATAATGTTAAAATACAACTAAAATTCTAAAAAACTGTTCATTTCAAATGAATATCCTGATTTTTTACTAACTTCGTGTAGCCTTTACACAAAGGCAAACCAATCACTTTCCATACCCCCGACTTTTTACATTCATTTAAAAACAAAATTATGATAAGAAATTTACTTTTGACTTTTTGCTTAATGGTGTGTCTCATCAATCTTCAAGCACAAACCACTATACTTGACTTTGAAAGTGCCGCCACAAGCACCAACTTCCAATACTTCGGAAGCACCATAAACGAAACCCTCAACAATATCATTGCCAACCCCGATGCTTCGGGCATCAACACTAGTGCTATGGTTGCCGACCATGTCAAACCTATGGGAGCCGAAACATGGGCAGGTGCTTTCACCGAACCCAACCCCATGACTCCTATTGACCTTACATCCGATAACCAAATCTGTCTCAAAGTATGGGTCAATGACCCCGCCAATCTTCTCCTCAAAATCGAACAAAGCAGCAACGGCTTTGCCAATTGGGAAAACCTACAGGAGATTACTGATGTCCAAACTTGGGTCGAAGTATGTTACGATGCTTTACAACTCGATGCAAGCCCCGATGGAAACCCAGCCGCCGCCGGAGGCATATACAACCGCCTTGTTCTTTTCTTCGACTTCGGCACTACGCCCGATGCCGATCGTACTTACTACTTCGATGACATCGTCACCAAAATGAATCAAGTGGCACCCGCTGATATAACCTTTGCTGTGGATATGAACAACTACACAGGCAGCTTTACAACCGCTTATGTCAGCGGTACATTCAACGACTGGTCTGCCGATGCCAATCCACTTGACGATACTGACGGTGACGGCGTATGGACAGGCACCGTTACAGGAATTCCGGCAGGTGCTATTGAGTACAAATTCCAGTTGGACGGTTGGACGGTACAAGAAGATTTTGGAGACGCAGACTACACCTGCACCCTCACTACCGACGAATTTACCAACAGAGCTACCTCAGTGAGTGAAAACACGACACTACCAACCGTTTGTTTCAACAGTTGTTACGCTTGCGGACAAGGTATCAGAATCACCGTTAATCTTGGCGAAGGCGGTATTACCGTCAGCGATGACGGTTTGTTCGTTGCAGGCGGTGGCAACTTCGGTACACCCGGAGAGTACCCGCTCGCTGACGCAGACGGAGACGGCGTACACAGCGCAATATTTGAACGTGAAATGGGTTTTGAATCCTTCTATACCTTCACCAACGGAGCTTGTGCCGATTGGAGTTGCAAAGAAAATATCGCAGGACAAGACTGCGCCAACCCCGATAATTTTAACGATAGAAAAATGGGTCCGCTCACAGCAGATACGACCATAAATACTTGCTTCGAGGTATGTACTGAAGATACCGATTGTATGGTCAGCACAGCCAATGTCACCTTTGAAGTAGATTTGTCCGGATATACCGATGCCTTTACAACTGCCTATGTATCAGGTAATATCAATGGCTGGTCAGCCGATGCCAATCCGCTTACTGACAACGGCAATGGTATATGGTCCACCACCGTTCCCAATGTCATTTATGGCAATCAGGAGTACAAATTTCAATTAGATGGTTGGGCAGTACAAGAGCAGTTTGATGGAACCGAGCCTTGTGTTGTGACCGACCCCACGGGGCAGTTCGTCAATCGCGTTGTAGAAGTTGCTGCCGATGAAGTGACCGTTTGTTTCAAATGGGATACTTGTGATGACTGCACCGTTGGTGTGGATAATGTGGACAACAGCATCAGCACCATTCAACCCACGATTACCGACGATAAGACGACCATTATTTTTGGCAATACATTCACCGCCCGAAAAGAAATCCGTCTGTACAATGCCTTGGGACAAAACGTATGCACTACGCTCCTCGCATCAGGCATACTACAACACGATATAGAGGTCGGTCATTTGCCCGCCGGTATGTATTTTATCAACATCCAAACGGAAAATAGACAACAGACACAACGAATTATTGTTAGTCATTAACATATTGAGAAATGTAGAATGTAAAATAATAAATGTAAAATGTAAAAGTGTCGATAGTACATAGATGAAATATTTTTAAAATGAAATTTCTATATTATAATTATTTTAAAAAAAATATTAATTAATATTTTATAAATAATTTAAAATTGAATTGAAATATAATATTGAATTGAAAATTTTAAAATTAATAAAATCAAATTCATTTCATCGTATTCATTTTTTACATTTATTATTTTGCATTTTACACTAAAAAAAACTTCGCTCATCTGTATTAAAAGGTGAAAAGTACAAAATATGAAAATATCATTGCAATGTAAAATAATTTATTTTAAAATAATATTATTTATAAACTTTTGTAAATTAGTTTTTTATAAAAAATATTCACATTATACACTTTTATATTTTACATTTATTACTATCATTTCTGTTAAATTTTTTCGAGTTATTAAATGTTCTGAATGAGGTCATTTTTCTTATTGAAATTCAAAAATTTTACAAGCTAATTCAAAATATAATTTGGTTTTTAAAATTGTTTTTAATAAAATATTTTTTTAAATTATTTATT
>CALIZI010000346.1 GCA_938028705.1 uncultured Saprospiraceae bacterium
TCCTTTAATTTTGATATGTATTTGTGGATATTCAAGTTGTATCGTTAGTTTACCCCAAAAAATAAATATTTTTTCCCAATATTTAACTATTCACCGAATATTTTTTTCTTTTTATTACCTTGTGCTATTTACATGATACCAACAACGGATATAATTACTATTAGGACATCAGCACATCAAATCACTATATGATAGTGCTACATAGTCAGCATCTTGGACATTGAAAAACTCGGCATATTGACGACATTGTGCCTGTAATTTTGCTTTGCCAATATCGCCCGTTTTGTCAATAGCCTCTACTTCGATGAACGTTCCCAAGCCTTTCACCGTATCAAAATGAAATTTGACATTATCAATAAAATAAATTCGACGAGTTTTTTCGACCACTACTTTTACACCCATTGTAGTGGTCAAAATTTCTTTTAAAATCTCATCCGGTTGGTGCTGATACAGCAGAATATTTGATGATTTTGCGTTGGCAGTATTTTCTCTTTCGTAATAAATCAACGAATTTTCAATATTGCCTTCGCGCAGTTTCAGTCGTCCTTTTTCTACCTTGAAATAGGTATCTGTCTGCTTGTCCTCACCTACAAATCGAGGGTTCAGTCCTTGCAGCTTTTCCTCCAAGTGACCGATATTCGATGCCCGCGCTTTAAATTCAATATTGAGTATCATGGAGAGTGTAGAGTGTGAGAGTGTAGAGTAGAGAGTTGTAGAGTGTAGAGTGTGAGAGAGTAACGAGGAGACTATTTGAAGATAACTTCACTCGCCAACAAGATTGTTCAATAATCTATTTCACGCAGAGGGCACAAAGAGCGCAGAGGTCTGATAATCAATTCTCTGCGTTCTCTGCGTTCTCTGCGTGACATACTTTTTTGAACGCTCTTTCATACTCGCCAACAAGATTGTTCAATAATCTATCTCACGCAGAGGGCACAGAGAGCGCAGAGGTCTAATAATCAATTCTCTGCGTTCTCTGCGTGACATACTTTTTTGAATGTTCTTTCATACTCGCCAACAAGATTGTTCAATAATCTATCTCACGCAGAGGGCACAGAGAGCGCAGAGGTCTGATAATCAATTCTCTGCGTTCTCTGCGTTCTCTGCGTGACATACTTTTTTGAACGCTCTTTCATACTCGCCAACAAGATTGTTCAATAATCAATTCTCTGCGTTCTCTGCGTTCTCTGCGTGACATACTTTTTTGAACGCTCTTTCATACTCGCCAACAAGATTGTTCAATAATCTATTTCACGTAGAGGGCACAGAGAGCGCAGAGGTCTGATAATCAATTCTCTGCGTTCTCTGCGTTCTCTGCGTGACATACTTTTTTGAACGCTCTCTCACCTACTGCCTTAGCCTAACCCCATTTTTAAATGTGACCAAAAAGGCATTTGGAAAACCGTGTCTGCGCCAGTAGATCATACCTTTTATGGCAGCATCATAATCAAGATAGCCAACGGCACAATGTCTGTATATCTCTCCGTCCCAAGCTGTTTCGAGGTTGCGGACTTCCTTCCATGGAGATTGACTAGTGTTCAACACGTTTGGTGTAGCACCTAATTCTACCTTATATTCTACCCTGCGAGATAGCTGCAAGTCGGTTTCAGGACTGTAATTGGCATCTTCCAACAGTTCCTCAAGCAACTCGTCTGTGACCTCTGTTTTGGGCAAATCCGTGCGTGTGATGACCGGCTGTATAGGTCTCAATGCCGGTGAATATACTGTGCGGGGTACGTATATTTGTTGTGTCGAAGCCACTTGTACGTCGCGTTCCGTTTTGTAGGCTTCAAAGGCTTTGGCAATGGCATCTGCCACTTCTTCCTGCCCCTTGTTCGATAGCAAAAAATCTTCTTCTTTACTATTGGTCAAAAAACCGGATTCTACCAATACGCCGGGCATATAGGTCATCCGCAAGACCACGAAAGGCTCTTTTTTGATGCCCAGCGTCTTGCGCCCTGCCGCACCGAGTTCGCGTTCAATTTTTCGCGCCAAGTCCATACTTTCGGTTTCGTAGCCCGTTACCGAGGGCTTTAGTGCATCGTATTTATTGGAATAATTATCTTCTAGCCGCACTACTTCATTCTCGCGTTTTACGACCTCCGATAATTGGTCTGTGGGTACTTCGCCCAACACATATACTTCTGTACCGTATATTTTTTTCTGTCTCAAAGCATTGCAATGTATAGAAATAAAGACATCACCCTGTGCTTCGTTGGCAATTTGCGCCCGCTTATCCAAAGGCACAAAAACATCTGACGTGCGGGTATAAACGACTTCTACATCTACAAAACGGCTTTCTATTTTGCGCCCCAGTTTTTGAGCAATAGCCAGCGTAATGTCTTTTTCCATAGAGTTTTTGCCCATACCTCCCTCGTCTTTTCCGCCATGTCCGGCATCAATGATGACTGTACGAATGGACTTGGGCGGGTCTTGATGTATTGGATGACCAAGTACCACATTAAAGGATAGCAGCAAGGAGGAAATAATGAATAGGCTAAGGTGTCGGATAAAAATAATCTTTTTCAATGGCTAAATTTTTTTATAATTTTTATTCAAAAATAATTCGATAATTCGCGCAAATATACTAACTAATTTGCAGATTGTTGAGAAGTTAGATAATTGATTGATTTAAATAAATTTAAAATTCATGTATAAAATTGATTTATTATTCAAAAATGAATTTTATATTAAAATTGCTAATTATGGGCATGTTTAGATTTGCCGTAAAAGTAGTTGACACTTTTTTGAAATATAAAATATTAAATGAGTGTGACACATATAAATGGATTTATAATATCAAAATGCTTCTTTGATTTAATAAATATAGATTGAGCGTACTGTAATGACTGCTTTAGCTGTCAAGTGTAGTTTTAACTCAACATTCAATTACTTGAAAATCATTGCTTTGTGACAAATTACTGCCCACTTGACAGCTAAAGCAGTCATTACGGAGGTTCATGCTAATCTTGGCTTTTTCT
>CALIZI010000347.1 GCA_938028705.1 uncultured Saprospiraceae bacterium
TTAGCTGTCAAGTGGGCAGTAATTTGTCACAAAGCAATGATTTTCAAGTAATTGAATGTTGAGTTAAAACTACACTTGACAGCTAAAGCAGTCATTACAGCACGCTCAATCTATATTTATTAAATCAAAGAATCATTTTGATATTATAAATCTACTTATATGTGTCACACTCATTTTAAAATATTCGTCTTTTACATTTCAAATACAAAAGTTAGTTCACCGCAATGTTTGGCGGGAGCGGTATAGTCTCTGTCGAAGCGATATTTTTTTGCCATAATCAGCGCATTTTTGATGAGTCGTTCATCTTTAATGGTAGAACCTTGCTTCATGTATTTTGTACTGACGACCTTTCCGTCACGATTGACACAAAGCTCCACTCGTATCTTACCGTTTTTTTCAGTCAGCGATTTTATATCAGGCCGATAAACAACCGGACGACCAAATAATCCTTGTGCGCCTTTCACTTCTCCTGTTTCGGCATTGCTGCCCGTAGATTCGTTGCTGCCCTCCGGTGCCGTACCCGTAGTCGCGGGCGAAGGTGCGGGCTTGCCCGAAGGCTTGGTTGATGGAGCGGGCGTGTTCGTATTTCCTCTAGGCACAGGTGTCGGTTTTGTGGGTTTATCATCCGCTTTTGGAGCAGGCGGAGCATCCGGCACAGGTGCTGTTAGTACAGGTTTTGGTTTTGGGGCAGGACTTGGTTTGGGCGCAGGAGTGGGTTTTTCTACAGGTGTAGGTGCAGGACTTGGCTTAGGAGTTGGTTTAGGTTTGGCAGCCGGCTTCGGACTTGGCTTGGGGGCAGGTTTAGGTTTTGCGGCAGGCTTCGGGCTTTCACTTATCGGCTTGGGCTTGTTGATCAGCGGCTTTGGAATCGGTTTAGGTTCGGGCTTTGGCACAGGTTTCACTTCCGGTTTTTTGACATCGCGCGTCAATGCCAATTCAATCATTTGTTTTTCAGGTGCCGGTTCTGTTGATAAAAACGGCACTAAACAGCCCACTAAAATAATGGTATGAAGTATCAGAGAAAATTTAAGTCCCGTCTTTTTATTTGCTTCCAATCTGTTTTGCATAATATTAGTGTTTATAAAGTTTATGGAGTTTATAGAGTTTATAGTAGAGAGCGTTTTGTCTGCGACAAAACTGATTAAGACCACTAATTACCCCGATACACTAACATTAGCCTAAAAGGATGCCAGAAATTATAATTTGTCGGAACGGTAAGATTTATTTAACATCTGATTGGTGATTTGTTGATTCGCGTACTACTATCGACTATTTCACTATCGACCATCGACCACCAACTATTCTTCCAAAAACATTTGTAAATCTTTCAGGGTTTCTTCCGGCAGTTCTTCCATAGGAACATGCCCGACGGATTCATACACGACCAAGCGACTGTTGGGAATATCATGTTTATATTTAAGGGCATCTACGTAGTGGATGACCCTGTCTTTTTTGCCCCACATAATCAATGTCGGGTGCTGAATATCTTTGATTTTATCTACACTGGCTACGGGTGTCTGAGTAGCAAATTTGATGATAGAAGCCAGATTGCCCTCCCGATTGGCAAGACCATAATAGCGATTGACCATAAAATCATTGACCTTCTTTTTGTCTGCAAAAGCATTTTGTACCATTGTTTTGATAATAAAACGCGGCACGCCTTTGACCAATAATTTTTTAAAAAAACTCTTCGCCGCAAAATCTACTGCCTTCACTTGCGTGTCCTTCGTAAAATATCCGGCAGCGGCAATGAGGACCAATTTTCCAACTCGTTCAGGGTATTTCAAAGCATACTCCCAAGCCATCCACCCGCCAAAAGAATTGCCGACAAGGTGATGTTGAGCTATGCCCAATTCATTGACAAAATCATATAAAAATTTGGTAAAAAACGATACATTAACATTGCGTCTGGCAGGCGAATCCGACAAACCAAAACCCGGAATATCTATACGTATCACGCGGTATTGCTTCGTCAGTTCCTTTGTCCACTGCTCCCATGTATGAAGCGAAGCCCCAAAGCCATGCAATAAAATAAGTACCTCGCCCTCGCCTTCATCGCGGTAATGAACACGCAGCCCATTGATGTCTATAAATTTTGATTTATAACTACTGAATAGTTCCTCTGCCTGTTCGCGGGTGAGGATGTGGTTGCCGTAAGACCGACCTGCGGTAGAATACACATATATACCCGCAGACAAAAAAGCATCACTGATATAACGTCTCATGGATATTAGTTGAATTTGGAGTTTAATGTATTATTTATTTGTAACAAAAATTGTTCCGAGTTGATGTATAGTTGAACCCTTGATTAATTGAACAGGTAAATAGTGAATTTTATACAATTAAAAATTTTTAATGATTTATTTTTATTAATTTATATAAAATTTAATTATAATTAATTATAAATTTTTATTAAAAATAATTGGGTGCATCTCAAATTGTCGCATATAGAAAAACGCAAAGTATTGTTGTTGTCTTTCACGCAGAGGGCGCAGAGAACGCAGAGTATTGATTATCAGCCCTCTGCGTTCTCTGCGAACTCTGCGTGAAACAATTAATAAAAAT
>CALIZI010000348.1 GCA_938028705.1 uncultured Saprospiraceae bacterium
AGAAGGGCATCCTCATTAACTACATTGGCATGGAACATAAATGATACGTCTTATGATACTACATCTGTCAACACAAATTTAAGCATTTTATACACACAAAAATAGTTTATTTGTTTTTTTACTTATTTCAGTGCAACCAATAATTATTTAATAATATATTTTTTTATTATAAAATAATATGTTTAATATATTTAAAAGCAAAAGAAAAAAAGCACTTGAAGCATCTGATTATGGAAAAAAGGATGGTTGGTATGTAGAGTTTAATGATGAACAAATTGTACAATTGACCAATCAACGATATGGAGACATGTTTTGGGATGCTTATGATTTCACCATATTAGACATGAACAAATCAGATGAAATTATAGATGAAGGTTTTTGGATGAATGATGAATTGAAATTTTACAGTATAGCTTTGAAAGAATACACAGATAGTCCGCCAATAGTCAGAATATTCAAAGAAGATGATAGTGAAATACATGTTAGGATTAGAGGGCTTTACATTATATCGTAATGTATATCATTAGGGTAAGAATCGAACATTTTGACGGTGGCTTTTTGCGCTTATTTTTCACGTTGAAATCAGTTATTTATGGGCACAGTTCTAAATTGCTCGCTCAAAATGAAATTATAAAGATTTGGTTATCAGTTATATAGCCGCATAGTTCCGATAGCTATCGGAACTATGCGGCTAAGGAGGTGGAGGCTTAGTCGTCCGTTACAAATAGGGTCGGTACTACTGCACCTTTTATCTCAAAAGTGTAATTCTATTTCATACTTGCCATTACGTTCACCATACCTGCCTTTTTCCAACCCTCAAATCCTCACACCATCTTCCGAAATCATAATCACTTTCATCTCGTTGGTACGTGCATTAATATCAATCGCGCTATTCTCCAAACGCAATACACCACGCGGACAAACTGCCGCACAGATACCGCAACCTACACAAGAAGCACGGACGATATTTTGTCCTTTTTGAGCATAAGCACGCACGTCGATACCCATTTCGCAGTAGGTAGAACAATTGCCGCAAGAGATACATTGACCACCATTGGTAGTGATGCGAAAGCGACTAAAAAAGCGTTGTTGTAAACCAAGCAAAGCCGCCATAGGACAACCAAATCTGCACCATACCCGACTTCCCATGATGGGATAAAAACCCACACCAATCACACCGGAAAAGATATTGCCGATACCAAAGCCGTACCATTTTCGGAGTTGATAACTATCAATAAAAAAGACATTCCAACTTCCTGTAAGCAAGGCAATCAGCGTCAATAAACTCACCACACCGACAAAACCGTAGATAATTCGACTTACTTTTTGCGATATTTCTTTTTTATTAAAATAAACAATCGCACTCACCAATGCAGATAGTATAAACACGATAACCGTAAATGTAGTGGGCGTAATCCAGAGCTTGCCCTCAGCGTCATTTTTAAAATAAGAAAATAACACGCCTACCGTCATTATGACCACCAAAAGCAAAACGATATGAATCAACCAACGTTCTATCTTCCACGCTTTCAATGATTTATCGGAAAGATGACGAAACGGGTCGCCTGCAGTTTCAGCCAATCCGCCACAGCCACAAACCCACGAACAGTACCATCTTTTTCCATAAAGATAAGTCAGCACAGGCGAAATAATGAAAATCATGGCAAGTCCCAAAACGAGCATAAACATACCCAATTTGCCGCCACTCAACATGCCGTTCAAGTTCCAATCTTGGAAAAAATAAGCATTGAGGGGCCACATATTTTTCATGTCGAGCGTAAAATAAGGTCTATCACCATTGAGACTTTCCAGAAATTCGGGAATGAGAAAGGCAAAACCCAATTGGAAAAACATCACGGAAGCCGTGCGGATTTGTTGGTAGCGATTGTGGCGATATTTGAGCAAAAATTTGAAGCCAAATATCAAAATTGCTAATGTATAAAGCGTTCCATATACAAACCACTGACTGGCAGGTTTACCTTTCAACAACATACTCAAAGGGTCGAATAAGGAAATCAAACCGCCATTGGCTGCGCCCTCTGTACCCAATCCGAAGAGTGCCGGAAAAAAGTACAAGACAACATAAAATCCAGTGATGAGTATTCCGGCTATCCAGCCCCACAAGCCTTTGTTGGTCAACGACCTGTGCCATACGTGATTATTTTTTATACCTTCAGGTTTACCTGCATATTCGCGCCATGCGTATAGACATACGCCCACCGTCATGAGTGCGAGTGAGGCTGTGAGCCAAGTCGCATAATTCCCATTGATTTGTCCAAAAAGTGCAATGAGCATAACGAGCAAACCGAGTCCACCGATTGCCGCCGCTATCTTTTGTACGGTGTCCATGTTATATGGGTGGGGATTGGCAAGTGACATGCTATTTTCTACCTGAGCCATAATTCTTATGTTGAAGTCCGCTGTTGGTCGGTCGGCAGTCCGCAGTCTAACGCGAAAGGTACTTCACGTTAGACTGCGGACTGCCGACTGATTACGCAAACTGTTTTTTAATAAATTTTACAACGGAGTTCAAGCCGCGTTTTTCGGCGAGTTGCAAATTACTGCGTGTTTTTTGATTATACATAGCGACGATATCCGCTTCGTATTGGTCATAAAATTCGGGGTCAAAATTGGCAAGACCAAGATTCATCAATACATTTTCGATGTGGGCTTTGTCGCGTATCCATTGTCGGCAGACCTCATCGCGGTAGCGAATACCCATCGTCTGAAAACCAATCACCATACCCGACATATCATCCCACACAATCCGAATACTTTTTTCACCTTCGGGATGTTCCCAATACAGCGATTGGTGGTCTGCGGGTGGATTGGCGAGTACCGTTCCATAGACCTGATATTCGATGTCAAAAAATTTAGCCGAATTGAACCATATACCGGGCTTATATGCGATAGGTTTTCCGCAAATATTATAGGCAGCCGTTTCGCCCATCATGCGTCCTACGTACCAAACGGCTTCAATAGGTCGTCTGCCCGGCGGTGGGTTGCGAAGTTGAGCGCAATCACCAACTGCGTAAATGTCCTTAACACTTGTTTCGAGATTTTCATTGACGACAATACCTTTTTGAGTTTCTATTTCAGTGTCTTTAATGAATGTAATATTCGGATGTACGCCTGCGGTCAGCCCTACAAACTGACAAGGGATTTCCTCGCCTTTATTGGTCATAACGGCGCGACATTTACCATTTTCATCCGGCAATATTTCCTTCAATTCTGTGGAAAGGCGCAAATCAATGCCATTTTTATGAATCACACGATTGACCATAGCCGATTCTTCGGGGGCGAGTACCATGCTCCAATAACTCTTTTCCCGCACCAAAAACGTCACCGGAATATGCCGCGAATGAAACATCTCTGCCATCTCAATTCCAATCAATCCACCACCTACGATGACGGCGTGTTTGAGTCCTGCGCTATGCTTTTCCATACCTTCTAAATCCTGTGCAGAGTACATACCCTGTACGCCGTCAAGGTCTTGTCCGGGCCATCCGAATTTGTTGGGTTCAGAGCCAAGCGCAAGCACAAGTTTGTCATACTTGATGTCAGAACTGTCGCGCATATTGAGTGTTTTATCTTGTATATCAATGGATTGCACACGATCTCGGAGCAGTTTGATACGATTTTTTTCCCAAAACCAATTTTCATAAGGTTGGGTATCTTGAAATCGCATGTGTCCCATATAGATATACATGAGCGCAGTACGAGAGAAAAAGTAGTCGGTTTCGTCAGAAATCACAGTAACTTGGTGGTCGCTCAATTTGCGTACCCAACGTGCCGTTGTGATACCACTAATTCCATTGCCGATAATTACGATGTGCATAATTGTAAAATGGTATAATTGCGAAATTGTATTTGTATAAAAAGGAAAACACAATTACATTATTTATATTGTAAAGGTTTTTAGATATATCATATTTCGGGTGCGATTCGTTTTTGTCCCCATGCTCATTTTTAGTTTTTATTCAATAATAGACGGGATTGGGCTTGAATTTGGGCTAAAACTCGTCTGACATTTAAACTTTGTCGGAAAATATGAGCTCATCGGTGAATTTTGAAAATGTCTGACGAGTTTTAGCCCAAATTCGGAAAAAATACCCCATGTTAAACACAAATATATT
>CALIZI010000349.1 GCA_938028705.1 uncultured Saprospiraceae bacterium
AGCAACTCTCTAAGGTTTTTTTTTGACCGACGGTCTACCACTGCCGACTCAACAGCTTCTGTAATGAAGTCTATAAATTTTTCCATAGCGTAAATTTTCTATAAATTTACGCAATTAATTTTTATCCGTAGTTTTCAACTTTTAACTTATTCCAACTTTTCTCAATCTGCACTCCAATACCTCGGTAATTTGAATCTGTTTGTTTATTAAGTTCAGCTATTGTTATATTGGAGTAGTCTTTTGTTGTATCTTTTTCAAAATAAGGTTTATCTTTTTCAAATCCCAATAACTTATATTTTGTCGGATTGCGTCTGTGTATCAGTTCACCTTCAACTAAGGCAAGGTTATACTTTGATATTGCTTTTCTTGCAATAAACCGACATTGCTCGGCAGAAAAACTGTGTTCTTCACTATGTTTTTTGTCATTAGTATTCATAGGTGGCTTTTAACGAAAATAAATAAGACATAAAAATAGTATTTTTGTTAAATTTAAAAAGCATAAAAGCACAATAATCAGTGGTTTATCACTCATCCACCTCCTCCCTAACCCCACTCCGCATACTATCCACCGTCAAATGCGCCTTAGTAAAATTGCACCATTTGCAATACTCCTTCCCGCAGCCCTCGAAAAAATCGTGTTCTTGGATACTTGCATACACCTCGCGTATCTGTGCGCGAACCGTCTCAACGTCAGCCGCTTGCAGTTGGTAGCTGACCCGTTTAAAGTCTTCTTTTTTATCGGTTTCCATATAGTCAATCTCGCCCGACGTGACGATATACGGCGCATTGCGATAGCACTCCAATAGGATTTTATAGAAATACAATTGTCGCCAATAATCGCCGCCGTTTGGGTGTTTATCGCTCGGTGCGGTGGTTCTTTCTGACTTGGGTTTGCCAGTTTTATAATCGACGACGTGGACGCTGTTATCCTTGCCGATTTCGACCTTATCAATCACGCCGGAAAGCGGAATGCCCTCCATTTCCACATTGCGGATTTTCATTTCGACCTCTACCTGTTTGTGCCACATATTGACCCGTGCAGCATAATAATCCGGCAGTAACAAACGTCCGCGTTCGAGGCTGCGTTCATAGCTTTTTTCGGTAAAAAACAGGCGTTGGCGACGCATTTCGCGTTCAAAATCGCGCACCATCACCTCTGCACTTGGGAAGGCTTTATCTTTCGCGCCTTTCATCCGCAAAAACAGGCGTTCTACGGCGTAGTGCATCGCGCTACCATAAGCCGCCGCCTCGCTCGACGTACTCGGAATCTTCAACACATATTCAAAATAAAAACTCAGCGGACAACTCAAATAAGTATTCAAACCCGAAGCACTCAAGGTAAATCCTTCCAACATCGCCTCCAATTCTTCCGTCGAAAAGGGTTGCTCCAAAACGGGTTTTTCCACCTCCGTCACCATCAGGACTTGGGCGCGAAGCAACGCGTCGGGGTCGGGCGTGGCGGTGTGGACAGACAGCGCAGCCGCATCCGTCAATTCATTCACAAATTGCGCGGGCGATAGCTTTTTTCCTTCCAACGAATTTTTATTTATCGAAATATGTAAAGCCTTCTTAGCCCGCGTCATGGCTACGTAAAACACCCGTCGGGCGGCTTCCATGCTATCTTGTTCTTCTGTCGTGACGGTCAGGTTTTCGGGTAGCGTAAAACGGTAGCGCGAGAGACTCCTCGGCTCCCAATTCGCTCCGCAATCTATCATAAAAACATACTCAAATTCGAGTCCTTTTGAGCTGTGGGCAGTCACCAAATTTACGCCATTGCCTTCCGTTCCCGATACTTGCAAAATACCCATCGCAATACGATTTTCTTTCATGCGATTGATGAGCGCGAAAAGGTCTTGCAAGTTCATTTCAGGAAATTTGAGGGCTTCCAATCGAATGAAATCAAAGAGCGTAAAAACGACTTTGGTTTGCCATGCCTTGTCCTCCGCTTCGGTCATTTGCCGTAGCAAACCACTGTGATTGATGAAGCGTTCCAAGACCGTCGGCAAAGGAAAATTGACGTAATCGGCGAGTAGTCGCGTCAGCATTTTTTCAAAGCGCAAGAGTGCCGCTACGTCCTCCAATTTGAGCCTATTCAACAGCTTTTCATCACGCAACACTTCGCGCCAACGCAGCGGACTATCTGCCCGTTTGCGTCGCTCGCTATTCAGACGCGCCATGTATGCGGTCAATGTTGAAATGTCACGAATATTTATATTAAAAAAACTGACGTGTAATATTTTATAGAGTTGATGTTCGCCCGAATGTGGTGTTTTATATTCTTTTTGAAAATATTTGAAAAAATCTAAAATATTTTGAATTAAATGCTCTTGTAGAATGTCCACATTTCGCTTGGTGTGGTAGGGAATATACTCGGCTTCGAGCAAGCGGGTGAGGTAGTCCGCCTGTCTGTGTTTTTTATAAATAACGGCAATTTCATTCGCTTGCACACCCGCTTGAATAAGGTTTTTTATTTGCGAAGCTAGATCTACCGCTTCATAGAAAATATTTTGATATTCAGCGACTTGTGGTGGTTCGGGGAGTTGGGCGACGGCATCATTGGCAGCCTGTAGATTCTTCGTGACTTGGTACTTTTGCAATTGGTTGAGCAAGCGCAATTCGTTGAGGTCAATCAGGCATTTCGACGCATCCAAAATATGTTGCGATGACCTGTAATTTTCCTCCAAGACCACCAACTCAATATCCTTTTCATAGCGGTCATGGAAGTCCAAAATATTCTGCACCCGCGCCCCTTGAAATTCAAAAATAGATTGGTCGTCATCGCCCACCACAAAGACATTTGGCTTTTCCCAAAAGTCAATCAGCATCGACATCAGTTGGTTTTGTGCGCCGTTGGTATCCTGAAATTCATCCACCAAAATATACAAATATTGCTCCTGATAGCGGCGCAATAAATCTGTATTTTCCCGAAACGCCTGCAAGACCCACAGTATCATATCCGCAAAATCGTAGCGGCGGCGGCGCTGCATTTCCTGTTCATATACGCGGAACAATTTGGCGGCTTTCAGCAATTTTTCCATGCGTCCTTCCTCCTCTCGCACCAAGCGCAAATTGAGGTCGCCCTTATTATATTCTTTGTATTTTCTTTTGTATAAAAAACGTTCATTTTCGGGCAAACTCTCCAAATGTGCCTGTACGCGGTCTTCGATATGCTCTACCGTCCAACCTTCGGCTTTCATGGTATCAAAGAGGTTTTCGAGGTGTTTTTGATAATAAAAATTTTCCCCGCGCAAAGGCTTCAGAGGATGCGAAGCGGGCAAATCTTCCAAAATTCCCTGTATGAGTTCGATGCGCTCCAATTTGCTAATCGACTCGACATCACGCAAACCAAATTGCCCTAAATTACTCTGAATGATATTATTACAAAAACTATGAAAAGTAAATATGTGCAGCTTGTGGCTTTCCGGTCCGATAAATTCCAAGAGTCGCTCGCGCATGGCGTGGGTCGCCGCATCCGTGTAAGTCAGACACAAAATATTATGCGCCTTCGTATCTGTCCGACGAAGTATCTGCCCGATACGTGCGCTGAGAATATGCGTCTTGCCCGTGCCGGGACCCGCCACCACGAGTACCGGTCCTTCGATGGCTTCTACCGCTTCGCGCTGTGCCGTATTCAGCCCTTCAAGGACTTGGTCAAATTGAATTTCGTAGTCTTGGCGAGTGGCTTTTTTCATAGTAATGGAACGCGGATTTTACAGATTGTGCGGATGTTCGCGGATTTTTTTGTTTCGATGACAAAGGTAGGAAAATAATACGTAGCATGGTGCTTCCAGCCCGTGCATCTATGCGGTACGGGCGAATAGGGTTTTGAAGGAAATTTTACAAGGTTGATAGTAGGAAATTGTCTCTTTCAATTCAATAACAAGTATCTTCTCAATACCGATTTTTATCAGGATGCTGCCGCGTATCGAAGATAAAAACGACAAACAACTTGCGCCCATGTATGCGATAATACAGATTGCGATGCTTGTCAATTCGGTAAAATCTGACGGTCTTTCTTTTCTGTGATTTCCTTCCGGCTTCAGGATATTTGGTGAGCATGTCAAGTCGGTCGTATAGTTTTTTAAGAAGCGACTTGCGGTACGTTCAGAGACTTCGTCGCGCAGGTAGGTGAGGAGTTCGTCTAATTGTCGGGAGGCGGTCTTGTTCCAAATTACGGTTTTAGCCATGCTTGATATTTTTTGACGATTTCTTCATGCGGAATCTGATTTTTTTCATCATAACTCTCCTCTACTGCCTCATCAATCGCTTTTTGTTGGTCTTCGGTCAGTTCGTCCCAAAAGTCGGTTTTATCCATATTTTGTTCCAAGACATCCTGTACCATTTCATGTAGTTGGCGCAGGACTGACTCGTCATTGACCGTAGAAATCAAGTCGTAAATACCGCCTTTTAATTCTAATGTACTCATAAAAACTTGTTTTGTGTTATTGAGAATTTAAAGATAGGGAATTTGAGGGAATTTCGCAAAAAACGTTGGCAGGGTGTTTTCTCGGAAGGTTTAGCGTTCATAAATCAATACTTTTTCTTGTGCAATCGCGGATTGGATGTGCGGCAATTCTTGTCCTTGTTGTACCAAATCAACTTGTCTGCCTGTTACTTCTTCGAGGTCTTGTTTGATGCCGACGTAATCAAATAAATCAATTTTGGCAGATGCGTCAAATTGTACCAACATATCTATATCGCTGTCATAACTCGCTGTTTTTCTGGCAAATGAACCAAATAACCACGCCTTTTCTACGGGTTGTTTTTGCAGATAATCTTGAATGTTGTGGATGATTTTTTCTCGTTTCAGCTTGAATTGTGTGCCGGTGTGTTCGGTTTCGATTCTGCGTTTGGCGATGTCAATGGCTTCGGTGGCGTAATCCATATTTTTAAACTCCCTGAAAATACGCTCACTCAAATATTTGATTTGCAAACGTTCATAATTCAAATCCAAACAAGTCGCCAAAGCCGGAATCTTATGCTCGTGCATCATCGCCTCATTGCGCTCGACTTTACTGAGGGTCGATTGGTCTAAATCAATCCGCGCCGCCACCTGTCGAAGTGGTAAGCCTAATTCCTTTCTTTTTTGTTTGATTAATTCGCCGAAAGTGATTGAATCCATTTAGAAATTATTTTTTAGAAAAATTTTTCTAAAAATAAGAATTTAGGTGGGATTTTGCAAGTTTTGTGGTTTATTCAAATAAATCATCCAAAGTCACCACTTGGTCTATTGAATTGATTTTATGACTATTTTCAACTACGCCCATTGTAGTGATAAAGGTCGTAAACAGTTGTTTTTTCGTTTTGGTGTGGTATCTGAATACCTGTTTTTTCGTTTGAATATTGTCAATATCTTTTTTAGTCACTACATAACTTTCCTCACTGAATTTGATTTCACAAATATTGATAGTTTGGTCATTGCGGTCTATCAGCAGGTCAATTTGAGTACCGGGTAAGCCGTCTTTTGGTCGGGCAACAAAAGAAGCAATTGAAGAGGTGATACCCGCAATGCTCAAAGCCTTTCTTATTTGCCGTATATGCACAAAACAAATATTTTCAAAAGTGTAGCCACTCCAAGCTTTCCATGCCGGCAAGTCGCTCAATTGCGTGAAATCCAATTGATTATTTTTGCCCAAAGGCTCTAAAAAAGTGAGGTAAAACAGGGCGTAAGCATCCGTCAGACGATAGAGACTTTCCTTGACCTTTTTGCCATAGCCGCCATAAATCGTGATAAAGCCCGATGTTTCGAGTTCGTATAAAATATCGCTTAATTTTCCGCTATTTGTGAGTTGGGTTGCCTTGATAATTTCCTGTCGCGTCAAGCCCTTCCTTTTGGCGGCTAAGGCGCGTATGATAGCAACGTGTTTTTGATAATCACTAAAAAGCGAGGCAAAGAGGCGTTCAAATTCATTTCGCAAGTAGCCCGTGGGGGCAAAACAAATATTTTGGATATTTTGAATGGCTGATTGTCCGGCTTTGATTTGGTCTAAGTACATCGGGATGCCACCCATGACCATGTACAATTGAAGGATTTGGTAGCGGTTCAATTTGATTTTTCGGGCGCGACAATAGGCTTCGGTTTCGGCTAAAGTGAATGGGTAAAGATGTAGCAAACGAGTGACCCGATTGTGCAGTCCGCCTCTGTCGTTGATGACTTTTTTTATCATCCACGAAGCCGCCGAACCACATATCACCACCACGATATTTTGTTTCACCGCCCAACTGTTCCAAAAATAACTCAAGCCTGTCAGGAAGCCCGATTTGCGCGTTGCCAACCACGGCAACTCGTCCAAAAAGACGACCATTTTTGTTTTTTTCTCTACACTTTCCAAGGCGCGTGTCAGGTAGTCGAAGGCTTTTAGCCATGATTTGGGCATGGCTTGTAGTTCGTAATTCGGAAAATGCTTGCTCATGCGTAACATGAAACTCTCAAGCTGTTCGCGTTTATTGCCGTATTGAAGTCCCGTTATTTCAAAATCAATATGCTCATCGTACAACTGACTGACCAAGTAGGTTTTACCAACTCGCCGTCTGCCCACCAAAGCAATCATTTCGGGCTTATCGGAGTTTAATGCCTCCCTTAATTCTTGCTTTTGAGCCGTTCTGCCGATGATGATATTTTTCATGATTTGTTGCGTAACACAGACATTCTTGTCTGTATGTATAGCACAGACAGGAATGTCTGTGTTACGATTAAGTAGATTATCGAAACGATAATGTGCTTAATCTATGTAAAAATAGGTAGATTAAGTAGATTATGCAAGTGATAATGTGCTTAATCTTGCTATAAGAGTGTAAGATATAGGGTTTTTGTAGAAAGAAAAGTGTACAACGAGCATTCTTTTCGTAACTTGTGTTACATTTTATAAATCAACAAAATACACAAATCGAAAATGCCAAATAAGGACTTAAAGTCAATCACAGACAATGCTTTATTTGAAACAATCTCGCACGAGATATTAAGGAACCAAAACGATAGGTACAAAACTATCATTCAGACTGGAATTAATATAGATGGAAAAACTATTAAAGACCCTGTTGATGGAATTACCCTAATTCAAAACGATAAGGGAGAGATAATTGAGGCAATTGCAACAGAATGTACAACCACCAATCGGACAGGATTAAAAGCTAAATTATTGAAGGAAGATGAACCCAAAAAGGGGGATATAATAAAATCAATAGAAAAGCTAAAAAGACACAAATCAAAACGACCAAACATCAAACTTACACTGGTCTTATGTGTGTTTAATATTGATTCCAAACTTTATGAAGATGTCAAACTACGATGTGAAAAAGAAGGTGTTGTAGTTGATATTTGGGGTTACAACAAATTAAACAGTTATTTAGAAAACTACCCCGAGGGTCAAATAATTCGAAGAAAATACTTTGGAAACAAACCTACTTTAATTTCAGATGAACTTATTGATGAATTTGTCGAATCAAATTTAAAAGCATACAAACGCGATTTTGATTACTTTGAAAATACAATTGAAAGAGAGGCGTTTCGTCTTTTGGAAGATTTGGTTTATGCTTCAAGTGGACTTATTTTATTGAAGGGAGAATCCGGCAGAGGGAAAACTACGCTTTGCATTCAACTTTACGAGCAACTTATCTCAGGCAAACAATTTTGTTGTAGAATTTCACCTGAAACTGTGGCGATTTCTGATGATTTTCAAAAGGCGATTGACGCAGAGTTTCGTAAAGAATACCCCCAATGCGATGAGTCATTGTATGAAAAATTATCCCTCAATCAAATTTTTATTATTGTTGATGATTTAAACAGAACGTCAAATCCACAAGCAATTTTAAATCGAATTCAAAGTTGGTTCAACGATTACAAAGAGGTTTCACAAGTTCCTTATACCATAATTTGTCCGATATGGAATAGAAATGTTGCGTTCAAAAAGATTGATTACGAAGAAACAGATTTTATAAAAGAAATCCCATTATCATTATTTTCAGAAGATGAAAATCAGAAATTTCAAGAGAAAAATTTAAAGGAAATCGGTAATGGCGATATTTCAAAACTTGGAAACGACCCTTACCTATTGGGGTTATACGCTAAATCTCAAAAGACTAATACTTCACCGGATAAACTTCTTGAAAAATCTATTGAAGATGAAATAGAAAAACACTCAATTAAAAATAATAATTTCACGTCTGATTACGAAGAAGCTTTATCAAGCTTGATTCATTTTCAATTGGTAAACAGAGACTTATATCCGAATACATATACATTGAAAGAATGGTTTAAAAATGATAAAGACAGTTTTAATATCATTAAAGCATTAGCAATAGATAATACTTTAATCTACCTTTCAAAAGATGTCTCGAATAAAGAAACACTATACTTTAGGCATGACCGTATTCACGAGTTTTTTATCAAAAATACTTTACACAAAATACTCACAAAAGAAGGTTTTGACAATTCTATCATCAAAAATCCTTATTACGCAGAGTATGTAGGGAAAGTCATTGCAAAATCAGAAATATCGGATTCAGATATAGATTTAATTCTCGAATTACAACCTACCATAATATTTTATGCCTTAAAAGAAATCGGAGAACCGGAATCAGATTACCATAAATTGATTGCTCAAAAGAGTATTGATTGGTTTGCTGATTACATGAAGAATAATTCCAGAGGGTGTGCAAAACACGATTCAATAATACATATCATATGCGACATAAAATCAAGTGTTGCTTTGGAATTAAGTACAAATCTGAAAGAGAATTCTTATGAGAGAATAATGATACTTTTTAAAAATGGGTATAGGTTTGGTCCAATTCTCTATTTTCTAAGGTCTTTAAATTATGAGCCAAATATTTATGATGTTGAGAGAGATGAGATAATCAAGGACTACCGAACTAAATACCTTGAACAATCAATTGAATCAGTTAAGGAAATTCTTAATTCTGACAAACCTGTAGAGATTAAAAGGAGTGCCTTAATATTTGCAGGCTATTTAAAATCACCTGATTTAGAAGAAATCATTTGCAGTTTTTTTTCAAATCATAATAACAAAGAAGAAATTACCACAGAAAGCATATGGGCAATTCTCAATTGTTATAGCTCTGAATTACAAGAGGTTGCGAAGCCATTTTTTGATTTTTTTGAAACACTAACTGATTATGAGGACGTGTATTCATCACCTCTAAATACAGTTCATAGGAGGCTAAATTTTGAAAACATAAATGATGATAACGTAACGAATTTCCTCATTTCTCGTCTTGGAAATGAAAGATTGGAAAAAGAAATAATCAGTTTTTTGAGGCAAATAGATTCTCCACTTGCTATTGAAGTCGTTTTAAAATATCAAATAAAAAACGATAACCAAATCACACAAAGGGTGAGAGAGATGCTATACAAACGTGAAATTGATAGTTCTTTTTACAGTAGAGTAATTGATTATTCTTTTATACACACCGATTTATTTTTTAATGTGAAAAAATACTCTAATAAAACTATGGAAAAGCTTAAAGAAATATACTCATCATCAGCAGATGAATATCTCCGATTACTCGCCTTTAGATACTGGAGTGCAACTATAGATAAAGGGAATCTCAGTTTACTCCAAGAAATTGAATCTAACTCTCCCTTTTATATAATGGCATTAAAAGCAAGGTTCTTTTTAGGAGATAGAAAAATCGTGAATGAAATATACGATGATTTAAAGAAACAATGTTTTCCCAATGCACATATAATATGGTGCAAAGAATTATTCAATAAAATAAAAAATGATTTGAAGGTTGGGGAGAACTTAAAAATTGGTATGTATTTGCTATCAATTCCTGAGACTGATGCAGAGACTTTACTATCATTATACTATCAAAATAAAAAAAATAGTTCGATTATATTTCAATTTGGGCTTTATATTGGGACTCAAAAAACAAAAATGATTTCCAAAGAAATATTCGACTCAACTGATGACAAAAAAAAGTTAATTCAAAATATTTCAAATGTATTTTGTGATAAATTTGGTAATAGGAGAAAAATATCAGAATCTAAATTAGATAATCTCGTTCCTTATCTTGAACACTTTTCTAATGAACAACTATATAATTTATACAACACTTGCGCTTTCAATAAAATGACTATATGGGCGAAGGAAAATATTGGAAATCGTATAACACAAAAAGATAATCCTTTATATAAAGGCATAGATATGAGATCCGATGAGTGCCGTCAAAGGTTTCTTCCCATACTTAAAAAACCAATCAGTTTAGAGGAGTGGCAAAAAAAGGTTTCGCCGGATGCATCCGTTTTTCCTGATGAAGCAACTATTTTGTCAAGATATTTTAATTCGTGCCGTTGTGAATGCGATAAACATTGCAGAATACGAAGTTCTATTGAAAAAATTATAGACCATAGTTGTAGTAAGGATGAGTTCAAGAAAATAATGACAGAATTCATACAAACTAATCAAGATTTAGAAAGATTCAAAGACATTACCGAAGCCTTTAAACTCATCGGAAAAAGAAGTGACATCCCGATTTTAGAACAAAATGCGAAAGAGAATTTCGGAGATACTGCAAAAGAAATTATAGAAGATACAAGGTTCGCGATAGAGGAAAGGAGTTTGA
The DNA here is from genome assembly GCA_938028705.1 of uncultured Saprospiraceae bacterium. Taxonomy (GTDB): domain Bacteria; phylum Bacteroidota; class Bacteroidia; order Chitinophagales; family Saprospiraceae; genus JAHDEO01. The sequence continues at coordinate 10,588 of CALIZI010000349.1, forward strand.
CGTGAATCCAAGAAGCACTATCTGTGAAATATATAGAAGCCTTAGCCAATTACATGGGATTCGTAACGGAATCACAAAAGAAAGACTATGGCGTTGATTTGACGATTCGGGAGATTTTCAAACGAACTGAGCCAAACGGAAAAGTAAACTATTGTCCGTCAAACAGAGAACTCAAAGTACAACTCAAAGCAACGACAGAAAAACAAGTACGACATGCAAAAGGGTATTTGAAATTTGATTTGAAAGTCAAAAACTACAATGATATGGTGTACCATATTCAAATTCAGAGACCTACGTATTTATTTTTAATAGTGATGCCTGATGATGAACAACGTTGGTTGGAACATACCGCAGATGAACTTATACTGAGAAGTCGTTGTTATTGGTATATTCACCCTTCGGGTACGCTAGCATCAAGTAATTCAAGGACTCACGTCGTTCAAATTCCCGAAAATCAAATGATAACGAAGGATACATTCAGCCAACTCCTTAATGAAATTTATATTATATGAATCACAATAATTTAGCATCTTACGTCAAGGAAAGAGGTTGGTCTTTTCACAGGGAAGCCAAAAGATACCTATTGTACATACCACCGAAAACGCTTGGTATGCCCGATGATTTCATATTATCCATTCCGAAACTTCAAGAAGCACCCGACCACCAAGAGGTACTGGACGACACCATAGATTTCGTGGCGCGTATTTATCAGATTGAGTCGGCTGAAATTTTGAGTAGCATGAACGGTGCAGGAGATGAGAAAGTAGAATTGCCGGATGAAGATGTGGTTGAGCTTAGTGTTGAGAATTAGAGATTTCCAATCAAAAAAGCCCATGTTTTTCTCCCCAAAAACCATTATCTTGCAAAAAAAATCACGACAATGACATTAGAAGCAAGAAAATTGGAGTTGATTCAATTGTTGGCGGCAGAGCAAAGACCTTCGGCATTAGACATCATAGAGCAAACCTTGCGGACGGATGTATCTGATAATGCCCGACAGCTTTCTCCCGAACAACAAGGCAATCTTGACGCATTTTTAAAAAAATACAATAAAGAAGAAAATTTAGGCGATAAACTTTCGATGACCTATCAGTTTGTAGATGAAATATTTGAACACTCCAATGGCAATGCACACGAAACCTTAAAAGAATTACTCATCACCTTTAATGATAAAAATTTCCATTTGAGTGAATTGAAAACATTACTGGTCATCTCAAAACCATTCAAAGAACATGAAACCATAAAAGATGCGAGGGCAGCTTTGTTAGCAACTTACGAAAACAAAAAAGTCCATGCTTGATTTATCGGCTATCATAAAATCAGGGGAAGACTCCTATGATGCCGCAGATTTTGTGGCACTTGCATATCAATATGACGAAAGATACCCACATGCTGCGTTTATTATCCGGCACAAAGGAGATTTAACTGAGTTTCATTATGATGGAGGAAGCGTGGTTTACACGACCTTGCTTGATAGCTATTTCCATAAAACTACACTTACTATTCATCCTGACGAAATTCCTGCCTTTATCGTTCACTGCCAACAGATTAGACAAAGAGCAAAACCGATTTATGGTTTTTTCTATTCGGGAGAATTTTATGATAGAGAAGGCAATTATTTGATGAACAAAGATTTAGGCGAGCGAATGACCTGTGTCGGTTTTTGTTTGAATGTACTAAAGGGATTTCTTGAAGAAGATTATATAGACTATACCGACTGGGGAAGCGAAACGCATAATAAATCTGATTATTTGGAATCATATTGCAAACGACACCAACTTGACATGAATAAAGTCAAAGCATCTCACCGAAGAGTTAGTCCTCTCGAATATTTGACCTCCGCATTATTTAGTGACTTGCCTATTAGGAAATCTCAAATTGATAGCCGCAAAGATGAAGTAAAGGAATATGTGTTGAATAGGTTAGGTGTTTAGTAACGGCATGATACTTCCAACCCGTGCACACACCCTTAGACACGGGCTGGAAGCACCGTGCTACAATTATATAATCCGCTTATCCTGCAATCTACGCCGAAAAGCAACGGATTTTCCGTAGGTTTCGGTTACACCGTTGAGTCCTTTTTGAAATTCGACCATTTTATTGGTATAAACGGCATAAGCCTTCAATTCCACAAGGGCTTCGACGGCTCTTTCGTAGCCTTTACCCGTTTTTAGGGAACAATTATCGTTTACTTCTTTCCAAATTTCGACTTGGCGTTTGCCAATGTCCTCCATTTTTCTGATGTGTGCTTGTTCGGCTTCTTTGGCAGCTTTATCGGAAGCTATTTGATGAACGCCTGCACGAATTTCCATGATTTCCTCAAGGCTTCTTCGTTGTTGTTGACTTATTGGTTTATCGGTAAATGTACGGAGTTGCTTTTTGAGTTCTTGCTTGGCTTTGGCTTCATTGGTGAGTAATAATTTGAGAATGTCCTCCTTTTTCTTTTTATCCAATTTCCCCAAGTGGTCAGCCAAACTATCTGCCACAGAAGTCTTTGATTCGCTACCCTGTGCCGCAGCCGTAATCAAGTGTTTGTCGATTTCCCAAAAATCAACAAAATTTTCGAGGGCAATACCAAGTTTATTGAGGTTCGTGGGTACGGGTGGTTCTCTCTTTACTCCGTCGTCATCTTCGTCGTAATCGTCATCATTCTCATATTCATATTCTACTACTTCTTCTTGTGATACAATATGCAGCCAAGCAATATACAACAAGCGATAATCACCGTCCAATATCTGCTCACGCAATGAAAGCATACCGTCCAACAGACCTTCGCTTTCCATCCACCCACCTTCATATTCTTCAATATTCTGATAAAGGTCTATGATGATATTATCTCCCTTTCTGATGATTTCTATATGTGAACCGTAATCGTCGTCACCACACCGATAATCAAGTAGCTCGTGGTAGGGAACGAGTGTTGCCGGCAATTTAATCATCAACTGCCATGTTCCCCAATTGGCAGAGTAGAGCATCATGTCAAAGTAATCATCCAAAACCTCTATTTCGCGGTGTTTGAAATCTCCGTAATGATAGGTAAATGTAGCCCGTCGTGAGCTTGCTTCTGCCCGACTGGAAAGATTGCTGACTGCCGAGAGTTCTTCATCTGTCAAGGGGCGGTCAATGGAGTAAAAATCGTAGTGTTGATAGGTACTCATTTGTGAATATATTATTTTTTAATATTGAAACAATAACTTGACAACTTCATATTTTAAAAATAAAAATATTTTTTGTATTTAACATGAAATATTTTTTCCGAATTTGGGCTAAAACTCGTCAGACATTTAAACTTTGCAGGAAAAATATGACATCATCGGTGAATTTTGAAAATGTCAGACGAGTTTTAGCCCAAATTCAAGAGTAAAATGCCAACTATATTAAATAAAAATTGAACATAATATTGTCAAGATAAAATAAATAGTTAAATAAGTTGCCTTAGCCTTCTAATTTGAATCTAACGGGAAGGTTAAATTGTACCCTGACAGGTTTTCCATCTTGCGTTCCGGGCTTCCATTTGGGCATTCTTCTGACGATTTTTAACGCTTCATCACCACATCCGGCTTTGACATCGCGTAGTATTTTAGGGTCGGTTACAAAGCCGTCTTTTTCTACGATAAAACTCACCACTGCCATGCCTTCAATACCATGTATTCTTGCCAGAGTCGGGTATTTTATATTATTATAAATGAACATCAGCATTTCTTTTTCTGCACACATTTTGAGTTTATCTTTATCTGTAAATTTACTTTCATTGCATCCCGGAAAAAGCGGCATTTGCTCTACGAGAGTGAGTGGTTCGCGTTGATTGAGAGCATTAATACGGATGTTTTTTTCTACATTTTTTTTGAGTTTACCATTGAAATAAGCATCCAATTCGTAACTTTCCCGACTGCCAAACCAGATACTGTCACGCGGACCTGTATAGACATAAATGCTGTCTTTGTTTTTCACTTCGATTTTATCATAGATAAAAGGAATGACCTCTTTACTGTCGGGAGTAATGACTCCTGTTTTATTATTCTTTCCGACAACTATAAGTCTATCTGCTGCGACCCTCGCCGATTCATATATTGTCGGAATAACCTCATTACCTTTAGTATCAATGATTCCGGAATAGTCATTTCTCGTTCTTACAGAAAGCATACCATCTCTACAGCCCCAAATATTCGCATATTCTTTTGCGGATAGTCTATTGCCTTTGTCATCGTATAAATCAATTCCATAAAGTGTTTCTGCCTGATAAAGTACGCTCGGCGCACAACTTTCATCATAAGTTAATGGCTTGATATAAATGTATTTACCGCGAGGGATAATGACTTTCCCCGCACTATTAACAAGACTGCAATAGGAATTTTTAGCAATGAGCGTATTACCATTTTGGTCCGGCTGAAAGGTGTAATTGAAGCCTGTTAAAGCAGGTACCAATGTTCGGGTGCAGGAAAAATTGACGGACAAGAAAAAGCCGAGAATGAGTAAGTACAGCCAATGAATAGATATTAAATTTTTCGGTAGTGTTACAGATGTAATGCTATCTGCGAATTATAATGACAAATAAAATATTTAATTGCTCCAATGTGATTGTCAAGTTTCTTGGAAAAGGACAGTGCTTTTCTGACGACCCTTGAGCATCTTTGTCTTAGGGTACAGAAGAACCGCTCAATATGAGTAGTTTTAGATTTGCTGACTTGGTGTCTATCTTGGGGGATGACACTTTTGTAAGCCTCCCAATTATCGGTATAGAAGATTGCATTTTTACGATATACCTCAGGTATCAATTTCCATAATTCCTTTGCACTTAATTTACTCCTATCTCCGACATAAAAGGCAATAATTTGTCGGGTGTCCGCATCCATCGCTACCCAAACCCACTGTTTATTCTCTTTCTTTCCCACGAAACTCCACATCTCATCTGTCTCTACTTCAGCATCTTCTATATCAAGAAGTTGTATAATAACACCAGAAGTTTTTTTGCGTTGAACAACATTTAAGTGGTCCGGTAGTTCTTCGTATTGAGCAACTATAAAACCCATCAACCAATTCAGACTCACCTGTGCTGAACGGCAGATACCACGTAAAGAGAGACGTTCAGTCAATAAACGCTTGACAAGTTCTTTGGTCTCATCGCTGATTAAGTGTTGTTCGGATTGTTCTACAAATTGGCGACCACAATCATTACATTGATGATTTTGTTTGCCATTGTGAATGTGACCATTTTTCTTTATCTTTGAGCTACAACATTTAGGACAATTCATAGTATATTTATTTTTATTTACGAATATGCAAATTTATGAATTGTCCTTTTATTTTCATAATAGCATTACTACCGATACACTACCAATTTTTCATGGTTAAAATTTTTAAATTAAAAATAATTAAATGTATTTTTTTTACAAAAAACGAATATGCGAATGTAGTCATTTTTTATAAAAAATAAATGTTGTAAAAAATATTTATTTTCTGTACCTATCCTGACACTAAGCGCAACATTCTGCGTATCCGCATATTTATCCCGAAAGCTTTCGGGAGTGAGTAAAAAACGAATATAGATACCTGAAAGCGATAAGGCACAAATGTCGTATCGCCTAAACGCGATGCACAAGCTGGAAGCATTATGCTACGGTGCCATGCAAAAGCATTTTTAAAACAAAAAAAGACCTCGTTATTCGATTTTTGATAAGATATTTTTTTCTGACGTTTTGAGCTATGCAACGGCAATATATTATTTTAAGTAAATTTATTTAAAATTAATAATCAACAAGTTAGCCTAATAAACTAATAAACTAATAAACTGATAAACTCAGGTTGGTTGCAAACTCATAAATTTTCCGTATTTTTGTTCTTATTCATTCATCGCAAAACACTGTAATACATGAGTTTATTAGCTAATTTGTTGCAAAATGCCGTCAAAAAAGTACAAGAAACCAATCGTAGAAATCCTGATGTAAAAACAGCAGATTCATCTATATTCGATAAATTAAAAGAAAAATTTGAGGATGTAAAAGACAACGTTGGCAATCGGGAACGGGGCAATAGTACCAACATTCTCGACCAACTCAAAAATCGCATAGACGACATCAAACGTAATAACGAAGCCGACTCCGGTGTAGAGACTGCCGACAATTCCGTATTTGAAGATATGAAGCGCGAATTGGACGAACTCAAAGCCAAAGCTGCTGCCGAAGAACAAGCAGAAGCCGATGCCAGACTTGCCGACCTGAGAGCGCAAATACAGCAGGAAAAACAAGCCGAAGAGGATGCCCGCATGGCAGACTTGAGGGCGCAAATCAAGCGCGAAGAAGAAGCCAAAGCTGATGCAGCACGACGACAGCGTGAGGCAGAACTGGAAGCGGAACGCAGACGAAAAGAAGCCGAAATCAGGTTTCCGAACCTTAATGATTTGAACATCAATACACCCGCAGTTCCCAACATACCTACTATACCTACCATACCAACACCGAGTTTGCCCAAAACACCAAGCCTTGATGATTTGAACGTCAAACCTTCCGCACCTAACTTGCCGAGTTTTGATGAACTCAATATCAATAAGCCTTCTGTGCAGCGCAACGTAGTACCAAGAACCACTACCCCACCACCGTCACCACAACCTACCGCTCCGCGCAGAGAAGTCGGAGGTCATCCCGCTATGACCAATAGTAATGGCGGTAGTCTTCAACTTCGCGCAAAGCCCGATATGGGTTCGCCGATGACACAGATTTTTGTGCCGGATTCGTCCATGATTCGCGTGATGGGCTACTCCGAACACAGCATTAATCTGGACGGAAAAGATGTGCGTTTTGCATTGGTCGATTTCAACGGACAGCAAGGCTGGACCTTTGAATCTTACTTGAATTTTAACTAGAAAAGTGTTGAAGTATTGAAGTGTTGAGGTGTTGAAGTTCATAATTGAAAAATACACATCAACACTTCAACACTACAACACCTCAACACTAAAAGCATGTACCGAAAAATTCTTTTCCTGTTCCTGCTTATTGGTATTTCGGTGGAGTTTTACGCACAGTCGGCTGGTGAATTGCCCAGACGCGGACTGGCTGCTCAACTCGAACTACTCGAAGGCGTAAACAAGGTACAGCAATTGGATGATGATGTCTATCAACTCGAATTTCGGCAAGCCTTAGACCACAACAATCCCACAGGCGCGACCTTTACCCAACGCATTTATCTCACACATGTCAGTTTCGACAAGCCTATGGTCATGGTGACCGAGGGCTATGCGGCATCACAGCCTTATGCCTACGAATTGAGCCACATACTCGGTACCAATCAATTGATTGTAGAGCATCGTTACTTTGGTGAGTCCACCCCCGAAGGTATGGACTGGCAACACCTCACCACATGGCAAGCTGCCACCGACCACCACCGTATCGTACAGTCTTTCAAGCAATTATATACTAAAAAATGGATAAATAGTGGTATCAGCAAAGGCGGACAAGCCACGATTTATCACCGATATTATTACCCTGATGATGTTGATATTTCGGTGCCGTATGTTGCCCCGCTCAATTTTGCCGTAGAGGATGAACGCCTTACCAATTTCTTAAATACGGTGGGTACATCGCGGTGTCGCAAAAAGATTTTTGACTACCAACGCCGCCTGCTCGAAAAACGCGAAGAGCTGCTTCACCTGATGAAATGGTACTGTATCGGCAAAGGGCAAACATTTACTATCGGACGCGAAATAGCCTACGAAACCGCCGTCATGGAATACTCATTTGCGTTCTGGCAATGGGGCAAAGACTGTCGGGATATTCCCGGAGAAACCGCTTCATTGGACGAGATGTTGCAGCACCTTATTGATGTCGTAGGATTTAGTTTGTATTCAGACGAAGGAACGAAATACTACCATCCGTTCTTCTATCAGGCAATGACCGAACTGGGCTACTACGGATTTGACATCACAGGTTTTCGACATTTATTAAAACATGAACACCAACCCGATAACAAGATTTTTGCGCCTCTGTCCAACCTTACTTTTGATGCTTCTCTCAACAAAAACGTCAAAAAGTGGATTCGCAAATATGGAAATAAAATGCTTTATATCTATGGCGAATTGGACGCATGGTCAGGCGCAGCCGTCAATCCTTCCCCCAATACAGATGCTCTGAAAATTGTCATGAAAAATCGCGCTCACCACAATGCCCGAATCCATCAAATGACCAATGCCAATAAACAAAAAACTATGACTACCCTAAAACGTTGGTTGGATGAATAACCGTACAGGCGATTTCAATCGCCATGTAAAATATAATATTATATCTTACAAAAATTTACGATATAACGAGGTATTTTTTTATTTTAAAAAACGCTTTTACTTGACCTTCTCGCAAAACACCCTTGACAGTATTTCACGCTAATTGATACGAAGTCACAGCATTATCGTTTTCACATACTTTTAGCGGTTCACTACCCACTCGCTAAATATGTGGACAATCGAATCTTGCTCCAAATATACCAACACCACCACAACACTTCAACACTTCAACACTCACAATATGCACATTCAAAACTCAAAACCTACTGATATAGACGAAATATTCCGCCTCTACCGCATTGCTTCCGACTACCAAGACTCCAAGCAACATGTAGTCGTTTGGCCTGAATTTGAGCGCGATATGGTTGCCACCGAAATTGCAGAAAACCGTCAATGGAAACTCATACTGGACGGTACAATTACCTGCGTATGGGCAACTACATTCAGCGACGAGCAAATCTGGGAAGAACGCAACCACGATGCTGCCGTTTACATTCACCGTATAGCCACCAATCCCGATTTTCGCGGACAAAACTTTGTAGAAAAAATCGTAACTTGGGCAAAGCAATACGCCCGAAACAACAATAAGGATTTTGTCCGCTTAGATACCATAGGCAACAACGCCAAACTCATTGAGCATTACACCAAAAACGGCTTCAACTTTCTTGGCATGTTTGATATGAAAAACACAGAAGGCTTGCCCGAACATTACCAAAATGGTCAGGCAGCATTATTTGAGTTGAGAGTTGACTAGCTGAACAGGTAATTAATTCGCTCATCTGTACTATAAGGTGAAAATCGTTATTGTAATGTAAAATGTAAAATAATAAATGTAAAATGTAAAAGTGTAAAAATGTAAAATAATAAATGTAAAATGTAAAAGTGTATAACGTGAATATTTTTTATAAAAAACTAATTTACAAAATTTTATAAATAATATTATTTTAAAATAAATTATTTTACATTGCAATGATATTTTCATATTTTGTAC
>CALIZI010000350.1 GCA_938028705.1 uncultured Saprospiraceae bacterium
TTAGAATGCGATAATGTTAGAATGCGATAATGTTAGAATGCGATAATGTTAGAATGCGATAATGTTAGAATGCGATAATGTTAGAATGCGATAATGTTAGAATGCGATAATGTTAGAATGCGATAATGTTAGAATGTGATAATGATGAAATGCGATAATGTAGTAATGCTAAATACCGTAACTGGGAAAACATTATATCATTTCAGCATTACGTCATTACAACATTATATCATTATCTCATTTCAGCATTACATCATTTTATCATTACAACATTATCTCATTACAGCATTACAACCTAAAAAAGGCTTCCCTCAAGAAGAGAAGCCTGTCAAGTATATTTTATCATTGGAAGTCAAGATTGGCTATTTGTCTAATGTTGGATACTTTGATAATTAGTGAGTTACAATCCCGTATAGCTATCGGGATGAAATTCAAGTCATTATGACAACTATGAACCATGAACTATCCAACTATGAACTGATGCCTCAAGATTTACTTTGTCTTAGCGAAAAATTCTTTGACCTCGTCTTTATGTATCATCTGTTGCTTGTAGGTATATTTACCTGATACAGGGTCTTTTACGGCTTTGACTACTTTTACGAAGTCCTTACCTGAACCTGCGTTAGCGGCTCTTTGACCGACTCTTGAGTTTTTAGAAACTTTCTTTGCCATGATTACTTAATTTCTTTGTGAACAGTATATTTTTTTAAAATGGGATTGTACTTTTTAATTTCCAGACGGTCCGGCGTATTCTTACGGTTTTTCTCCGTCACATAGCGCGAAGTACCGGGCATACCACTTGATTTATGCTCTGTGCATTCAAGGATAATCTGTATTCTATTGCCTTTACTTTTCTTTGCCATAAGGCTTAATATTTTGAAATGAAAGCGGACTGTTTTTTACACAAATTGACCTTCCGCTTAAATTTATCTACTTGATTAAGTTGTAAATTCAATTTGACATAATAAAACTATGAACCATGAACCAACAACTATGAACTGATGATTATTTTAATTTAAATCCCAAATCGACACCTTCGCGCTCACACCTTTTGAGGTAAGCATAAATACCTAGTTTATTGATATTACGCATTGCCTTAGCAGAAAGTTTCAAAGATACCCATTGATTTGTTTCGGGAATAAAAAAACGCTTTTTGTGTACATTAGGCACAAAACGACGTTTTGTTTTGCGCTTAGAGTGAGAAACGTTGTTACCCGAAATAGGACGTTTACCGGTTAATTGACAAACTTTAGACATAACTTAATTATGATTGAAATGTAAAATGTGGAATAAAATGTAAAAGTGTATAACGCGAGAAATTTTTATACTTTATTAATTTTCTTATTAAAAAAAATAAAATTCACGTATTTCGACACTTTTAAATTTTACATTTATTATTTTGCATTTTACATTTCATTAATGAGTGACCCTGCCAGGGTTCGAACCTGGAACCTCCTGATCCGTAGTCAGGTACTCTATCCAGTTGAGCTACAGGGCCAGTCTTAAATTTTTAATATTTCAATGAAAATTAAGGTGCTTTTTCAAAGTCGGCTGCAAAGATACTTATTATTCTTTAAAGTTTCATTACCTCAAAGCAAAAAAAATAAAATTTTAAGCTAGAAAAGTCGTCTGACGAATCCTTTTACTAACAGCAAATATATTGTCAAATAATTGATGCCTTATTATAACAACATTCGTCAGATGACTTTTTCTGCCCTAAAAACAAAAAACTGCCTTCGAAAAGTTCCGAAGGCAGTCCTCTTTTTACACTTTTCCAAGAGTGCTTTACACAGAGATAAGGAAACCGCCCTTTTAATAAATCTCTACACATTCGGCTTCCCTAACACAAAAGTACATAATAGTATTGAACTTACAAGAAAAAACAACTTTTTTTTCTCATAACTCCTTAATTTTCTTTTATTTATATTTTCAAACTCAAATATAGTTTATTTTTGTTTATGTATAAATATTTGGATAATTCTAGTGAGAAATTCCAAGTACCAAGCACCAAATTCCAAATTCCAAATAACAAATCACAAGTACCAAATAACAAAAACGAAAACCTTGGAATTTGTTATTTGTGATTTGTGATTTGGTACTTAGAATTTCCTAATTTTCTTGTTCAAAGAAAATCTTATAAAATTTGCGCCCGCTATCGTCCGTTCCGCGCTCAATGAGTGACCTGTCGCCATGGATATATACATGAAAGTTTTTATCCAATTTTAAGACACTCTTAAATCCACGCGCTTCCTTTTTGACCGCTTGTACCGAAATGTCAAAATTATCTGCCGATTGTACTTCATGGTTCTCACGATAGCTTTCATCAAAATGCTGGAACGATTCAATCATTTCATCCGTCTGAAACACTTCAGTTTCAAATTCTGATTTATCAAAATGTTCGTGGGTTTTGAAGTAATCCACCGTCCGGTTGAGCAAATCAATTTTATCAGCTTTGGTAACATCAAAATCTTCTGCCAATTGTTTAGTAACATAATTTTTGGTCAGACTCAAAAAATCTTTCGTATAATGGTAGTCGTCGCTACACGGTTTGAGTTTCAGAAAATCATCTTTCCAAAATTGCGCCTCTGACTTATTCGCCTTATCCACCATACATACTCGGTAGCCGAGTTCTTTTTCTTTATTAAAAATCAAACAAGCCTTATCCAATTTGTCAATGCTGATGCCGTCATCATAATTGAGCGAAAACACACCCGATTCTACATCCAATTTCAGAAACGGATGTCGATTCTCAGATTTAAAAATACCAAGTACATCCACCAATTCATCTTCAATGACCACATCCGAAAAATGTACGACAAATAAATCGCCCGATTTTATTTTCGGATGCGTGGACAGGTCGTACAGATGCCGCGCGAGATACACCGAATTGATTTGAAAAGAAGTCGGATGCTCGAATATTTTTGTCGCAAAATTATAGACCTGATTCGAGGTCAAATCTTCACCGAAAAAAGAGAAAAATTCCGGCTCTGCAAAAGGCTTCAAAAAATATTGCATCAACAACTCCTTCAAGGTGTCGCTCAAATCTTCTAATAGCGTTTCGGACAAGAGCAGATCCTCTTCGTTGCTCTTATTGCCCACCTGATGAACAATGATTTGATTGGTGTAACAATTGGTATAATCTAGCATTATAATGGTTAATGGTGAACGATTCGCGCATCTGTACTACAAGATGAAAGCCGTTATTAAAATGTAAAATGTAAAATGTAAAATAATAAATGTAAAATGTAAAAGTATATAACGTGAATATTTTTTACAAAAAACTAATTTACAATATTCTAAAAATAAAAACATTTTTAATAAATAATTTTTAGTTTCAATAACATTTTCATATTTTATACTTTTCACCTTTTAATACAGATGAGCGGAACGATTAATGGTTAATTTAAATTCGAGCGTAGTTTTTTTATTTAAATAAAATTATTTTATAATATTTTTTATATTAAAAATTAGGTATTTATAAATTTAATTTATTTTAAAATATTTTTTTTAGAAAAAAAACTGATTCTTTGACATTTTTTGCAAATAGTGTCTCACGCGGAGAACGCAGAGATCCCAGAGAATTGATTATCAGCACTCTGCGTTCTCTGCGAACTCTGCGTGAAAAGAGCGTTTTATTGAATTTGCAAAAATTGTCAAAGAACGAAAAAACTCAACTAATCACGAAATAAACGGATAATGTACTTTAGCAAGATACAAGCCTTGCGGGTGGGCAAAATTAGTAAATTGCGGGCGTTCTTTAGTGCTTAAATGGTACTCAAATTTTTCGACTGTCCATCTGCCTGTACCGACTTCAATCAATCTATCCACAATAATGCGAACCATACCGCGAAGGAAGCGATTGGCAGTGATTTCAAATTGAATGTTTTTTTTGTTTTCACCAACTACTAATCTTGCAGACATCACATTGCAAATCGTGTGATTGTGTTTGTCAGGCGTTTTACAAAAAGCATGAAAGTCATCGTATTTTGGCAGAAGGGCTACGGCGATTTTCATTTTTTCAAAGTCCAATTTTTCATCATACCAGGCACTAATATCATTCATAAACGGTGCTTTAAAAGTGTGCATCAGGTAACGATAAGTACGGGCAGTCGCATCAAATTGAGCATGTGCCGTATCAGCTACACGAAATATCTCATAAATAACAATATCTGGCGGCAATATCTTATTGAGCCTGTATTTCAAATCAAAATCCCACTTTTTTTCTACATCCAAATGAAAGTAAAACTCGCCTGCATGTACTCCCGCGTCTGTGCGTCCGCAACCTACAATAAAGGTATTGATTTTGAGAATCCGATTAATTTCAGTTTCCAGTTTTTCCTGTACACTCAACACATTGGGCTGGCGTTGCCAACCGCGATAATTTGTACCTTTATATCCAATCTGAAAGAAGTAGCGCATAGTTCGATGGTTGAATTGTTTTATGGCTGTATGGTCTCATTGATTTTAAATTAAATAAATTATTTATAAATTTAACTTGACAATGTCATGTTCGATTTTTATTTAATATAGTCAGTGTTTGTCCTTGAATTTGGGCTAAAACTCGTCTGACATTTTCAAAATTTACCGATGATGTCATATTTTCCTGCAATATTTAAATGTCTGACGAGTTTTAGCCCAAATTCGGAACAAACAATGAAGCAATCAAACAATCGAAAATCAACCAATCCAATCCATTCCTTTTTTCAATAATTTCAATGTATCGGCTTCGGGGCTTCCGGCTTCGGGTTGGTGATTGTAGAGCCAATTGGCTTGTGGCGGCAAACTCATCAAAATGGACTCGGTACGTCCATCGGTATCCAAGCCAAAACGTGTGCCTTTATCCCATACGAGGTTGAACTCCACGTAGCGTCCGCGCCGCACCCGCTGCCATGCTAACTCCTTGTTTGTAAAAGGTTTATCCTTATTTTTTCGGAACAGATGTGTGTAAGTTGGCAAGAAAGTTTCGCCGACATCCTGTACAAAGGCAAAGCGATTTTGTTGTGTAAAAACACCTTCAACATCACTCAACCTATCAAAAAATATCCCACCAATACCGCGTGTTTCCTGACGGTGTTTGATATAGAAATAATCATCTGCCCACTGCTTGAATTTCGGATAATAAGTGTCGTGATGTTTATCGCAAGTGGCTTTGAGTTGTTGGTGAAAAAAGCGAGCATCTTCCGCAAAAATATAGTGCGGCGTAAGGTCGATGCCACCGCCAAACCACCAAGTACCATTATCCATTTCAAAATAACGTATATTTTTATGGATAATAGGTACATTCGGATTTACAGGATGCAAGACGATAGATACGCCCGTAGCAAAGAAATTTCCGGCGGGTAATTTGAGGGCTTTGGTGATGCTTTCGGGCATAGGACCATGTACGGCAGAAAAATTGACTCCGCCCTTTTCGATATGCTTGCCTTGTATGATGCGTGTGCGTCCGCCCCCGCCTTCGGCACGTTGCCACAGGTCTTCATGGAACTTGCCCTGACCGTCTTCGGCTTCAAGTCCTGCACATATCCGGTCTTGCAAACCTTTGAACCATTCTGCTATTGTTTCTTTCATAGTGTTGTAGTGCGTTGGTGTTGTGGTGTTGTCGTACGTTGGTGTTGTGGTGTTGTCGTGCGTTGGTGTTGTGGTGTTGTAGTGCGTTGGTGTTGTGGTGTTGTCGTGCGTTGGTGTTGTGGTGTTGTCGTGCGTTGGTGTTGTCGAGTTGTGGTGTTTTTCGTGCAAACGTCAACACTACCGCACCACAACACTACAACACCGCCCTCGCCGCTTCGATGACTTTTTTTGAATTGCCTATAAATATCTGATTATCAGTAATTATGACGGGTCTTTTCAGGAAGGTATATTCTTCTAATATGTATTTTCGATAGTCTTTTTCTGTCAACTCTTTTTCGTTGAGACCCATAGCACGGTACTTCATCGCACGACGACTAAAGAGTGCTTCATAACTCCCCGCAAGGGCTTTCATATCGTCGAGTTGTGCAGGGGTAATTTTTTCTTCTTTGATGTTTTGAAGCGTAGCTTTACCTTCCAAACCCAATTCTTTGATGATGCGCTGACAGGTGCTGCAAGTGGCAAGGTGATAGACTTTCATGTTGATGCGATAATGTTGAAATGATGTAATGCGATAATGTTTTTAATGTGATAATGTTGAAATGATGTAATGCAATAATGTGGTAATTGTAACATTAACGCATTTCAACATTATCGCATTATTAAAGGGCAAAGCTAATAAAAACTGTTAAATTTTGAGGATTTGTGAGGGGAATGATTATTTGGTGGTGTTCGATTAAAATAGGGTACACTCGTCAGACGAATATTTTTATAGTAAACCACCGTTTGATTGCCTAAATATCCGATTTTAACAAAGGGATTCGTCAGACGAGTATCGCTTTTAGGCGCATCCTATTT
>CALIZI010000351.1 GCA_938028705.1 uncultured Saprospiraceae bacterium
GGTTAATGGTTAATGATTAATGGTTAATGATTAATGGTTAATGGTTAATGATTAATGGTTAATGATTAATGGTTAATGATTAATGGTTAATGATTAATGGTTAATGATTAATGGTTAATGATTAATGGTTAATGATTAATGGTTAATGATTAATGGTTAATGATTAATGGTTAATGATAATATTTGAAGTTGAGGTTGATAAGGTTAAAGTTGAGGTTGAGGTTGAGGTTGAAGTTGAAGTTGAGGTTGAGGTTGAAGTTGAGGTTGAAAAGGTTGAAGTCGCTAATTTTTCATGTATTTTCTTGTGAAAAATATGGGGAACATAGCTATCAAAGAAGGTATATTTGCCATAAGAATATTGAAGTAAGCACCATGCCAAGCCGACATCATTGTATCCAAAACAAACCAACCGACAAATGCAAAAATAATGGCTTGATATGCCCATTTTTCCCTTCGTGCATAAGCATTCGCAGCGATAAAATATTGTAAAATAAAGTAGCCCATACTCGTTGCGCCAAAAGGTCCGATAATAAAACGGAATGTACGTTTGGCATCAGGCGGTAAGGTATCGGTATCCCAAAAAGCGCGTGCAAATTGGGTATCGTAAAAACCAAAAGGGTCAAAACTACCTACTAATGCCCACACCGCCCCCATCATTGCGAGAAAAATACTGATAATTTTCAGGTAATTGACCCAAAAAGAGAAGTTATCTTTGGTATTTTTCATCTCAGATAAATAACGCAAGTTTACGATAAATCGCAGATACTTAAAATTCCAAAACACAAATTCCAAATCTCAACAAAGACACCTTCAATTTAAGCATATCTCCGTTTGGAATTTGTGTATTGAAATTTCTTCAACTTATTCTATAAGTTCTATAACGGCGCGAATATTCCAATTTATATTTATCAAACCATTGGTACGTTGCCTGAGTGGTTCCCAGTTTCCGTCAAGAGCATCATAATGCCATTCGCCATTAGGATTGGCAGGACCGTCATCGCAGCCGAGTGTACGGACACTTCCATCTTGCGAATAACGAATACCTACCCAAATATCTGTTCCATCCAAGACTAAAGGCGTAGTCAATGTATGCGTATTCCATCCCGACCTGATGCTGCTGATAATATTACCCGAAGCATATAAAGGCGTATCACTTGGTCTGTTATTTGCACCCGTAGCACGGATAATCACCTCACATTCATCAGGTAAGTCATTAAAATAAAATTCTACCTGTGTGAGTTCGTCATTATAATAAGTCGCCATTTCCGAAGCAAGAAAACGCGCCGCAGATTCAAAGGTACTTGTAGTTAGTAGTGGTGCAGTCACATTATCATCATCGTAATGTAAGGTGACAGTGCCGTTGTCTAAAACCTCATCATCTTTGCAACTCATATTGAGCATAGCTACCATTAAAAACAATACTAATAATCGAATACCTGTTGTGTTTGACATTGTAGAAAACATAATAAGTTATTTTTGTGTAAATCGAAAAACAATCTCAAAAACATATTTACAATAATCATACCTTTTTAGTCATAGTGATTAGTTTATAAAGTGATTAGTTTATTGAGTTTATTATTTCGACAAATTTAAAAATAATACAAAACATTAATTTATAAAATTTCTAAAAGTTTGAACAGAAGATGACCGCAGATAGTTGTATATTGCAGTCATTTTAGATAACAGTTAATCAGGCTAATCTGTTGACTATCAATCTCCCAATTACAAATTATTATTAATTTAAATAATTTTAAATAAAATTTAATCTTGATTAAAAATCAGCGAATTAACCTAATTACCTGTTCAACTGATTAACTTCTGTCTAAAGTCATTCTAAACCTCAGATAACTATCGAATAATTACGAATTAACGAATTACAAATAAACAAAACTATGGCAAGCGCATTAAAAAATCTTTCTGATTACGATGAAAAAAACATCCCTTCGGCTGAAGATATGATATTCGGTATCGTGGTGGCAGAATGGAATAAAGACATTACACACGCCCTGTATGAAGGAGCTTACAACACCCTCATCAAGCATGGTGCTGATCCTGAAAAAATTCACACCATACAAGTTCCCGGCTCTTACGAATTGCCTATCGGGGCAAAGCTACTTATCAAGACCAAAAAGGCAGATGCCGTCATCAGTCTTGGTTGTGTTATTAAAGGCGAAACCACGCATAATGAATACATCAACAGGTCGGTAGCTTCTGCTTTGATGCAGCTTTCTTTGGCGACCAATGTGCCTTGCATCTTCGGTCTCCTCACGCCCAATGACGAACAACAAGCTAAAGACCGCGCCGGAGGCAAACATGGTAATAAAGGTGTGGAAGCCGCCGTTACCGCTATTCGCATGGTGGCACTCGACAAGGAAATGTCTGAAACGAAACGGACTATTGGGTTTTAGGAGTTAGCAGACTTAACGGGTGGCAAATATTATTCATTCTAATTATTCAAATATATAATTTAAATAAAAATAAAGTAGTATTGAATTTCTATTTTGTATTTTTTTATTATAAAAATTGTTTTTAATCGAATATTAAACATTATTATTTTTAATAAAATTAAAAAAATAAATTCTAAAATAAGGCAAACTATACATTTTTATTTTATTAAAATAATAAAAATCACTATCCGGTTAATGACTTTATAACATTAGATAAATACCAAATATCATCATCCCCGTATCAATTCACTGATGTCTGATTTGATTTTATTTGCCAGATTATCCGCCATACCTTCCGATGTACTTTCAGTATATATTCGGATAATGGGTTCGGTATTGGAGCGGCGAAGGTGTATCCAGTCTTTATCAAATTCTATCTTCAGACCGTCCACTGTATTTTGCGGTTGTTTGTTGTATTTTTCTTTTAATTTTTCAAAAATATTATCTAAATCCAAATCTTTGGTGAGTTCGATTTTATTTTTTGACATCACATAATTCGGGTAAGAATTACGCATAAAAGACACCGGCTTACCAAAATGTGCAAGGTGCGACAAAAACAGTGCAGCACCTACGAGTGCATCGCGTCCGTAGTGCAATTCGGGGTAAATAATACCGCCATTGCCTTCTCCACCAATCGGTGCATTCACCTTTTTCATCATAGCTACCACGTTCACTTCACCTACTGCGGAGGCGTGATGTTCTTGTCCTGCCTTCTCGGTCACATCGCGTAATGCGCGTGTAGAAGATAGGTTGGAAACGGTATCGCCGGGCGTATGTTGCAGCACATAATCTGCTACTGCCACAAGTGTATATTCTTCGCCAAACATCTCACCGTCTTCGCTCATAAATGCCAATCTGTCCACATCCGGGTCCACTGCCATACCCAAATCCGCACCTTCCGAAGCCACTTTTTGTGCCAGTCCGACAAGGTGTTCGCGCTTGGGTTCAGGATTGTGAGCAAAGCGTCCGTTGACTTTTTCATTGATGACCACCACATCACAACCCAATGCTTCCAACAAAGGCGGCAACGAAATCGCACCCGTAGAATTAATGGCATCTACCACCACTTTGAAGCCCTTTGCTTTCACCGCTTCCACATCCACCAATGGCAAAGCCAATATTTGTTCGATATGCCATGCGATATAATCGTCTTTGCGCTCGTATTCTCCAAGTGATTCTATATCAGCAAATTGTATATCTCCGCTTTCTGCAATGTCTAATATTTCCTGTCCGGCAGCACCCGACAAAAACTCACCTTTTTCATTCAAAAACTTTAAAGCATTCCATTGCTTAGGATTATGACTTGCCGTAATAATGATACCGCCTCCGGCTTCTTCATTCGGCACTGCCATAGCTACGGTAGGTGTGGTCGAAAGGTCGAGGTCAACTACCGAAATCCCCAAGCCCTGCAAGGTACTCGCCACCAAATTGCGAACCATATCGCCCGATATCCTCGCATCGCGCCCGATGACGACCTTTGGCTTTGCGCCACTCTGCAAAAGTCTGTACCCATACGCCGCAGTATGATTGACAACATCAATCGGAGTAAGATTCTCACCCGCCTTACCGCCGATAGTACCGCGTGTGCCGGAAATAGATTTTATTAATGACATAATTTTTTTAAAATAACAAAAAACAAATCACAAATTCCAAAAAAACAAATTCCAAGATTTCCATTTTTGTTATTTGGAATTTGGTGCTTGGTACTTGGAATTTCTAAAGCGTGGCAAAAGTATTAAAATCAATTAGAATAAAGGTATTTCGATGTAGAGAATTTTAATATTTTTTACAAAATAAGATTAATTATTTGACCTTATTTGAAATTTTACATATCTTTAAGGTCAATTAATTAATCTTATTTTAAGTTTAAGTCTAAAAGTAAGTCTAAATCTATAAACTTTGAACAAAAGTCATTGAACTTGAACTTGTCCACGATAACTATCGGGATGAACTTGTACTTTCAAATATGGCATTTAAAGATATTTCTAAGGAGCAAATTATTAAGCGGATTGAGGTGGATAACCCTTGGTGGAAGACAGGAAAAATTGACCGTTTGTATAGTGGGATGACAATACATCGTAGTTATTTTGATATTTTTTTTAATTTGTTACAAAATACAAAGGTCAGGCGTGCCGTAGTGCTAATGGGTCCGCGACGTGTGGGTAAGACCGTTATGATTTATCAGGCTGTCCAAAAATTGATACATCAAGGTATTTCTCCTCAAAAAATATGTTATATCTCCATTGATAATCCGACTTATATTAATATCGGTTTGGAGCAACTTTTTGAGTATGCACGCGAGGCAGTCGGTGATGATTCTAACGAAGATTTTTATGTGTTTTTCGATGAAATTCAATACCTTAAATTATGGGAAGTACATTTGAAATCTATGGTGGATACCTTCTTGCATAGTAAATTTATTGTATCCGGTTCGGCTGCGGCGGCACTCAAATTGAAGAGTAATGAATCGGGAGCGGGTCGATTTACAGATTTTTTATTGCCACCACTTTCTTTTAGTGAATTTTTGATATTTAGAGGTTGGAAAGATATAGTTCAGCAATTTACCAGTACTGATTGGTTGGAAATTGATATAGAAAATTTGAACAAAGAATTTATTAACTACCTCAATTATGGTGGTTATCCTGAAATCATAACTTCTAAAGATATCAGAGATAATCCAGCCCAATATATTAGCAATGATATTATAGATAAAGTTCTACTACGTGATTTACCGAGTTTATATGGTATTCAAGATGTCAGGGAATTGCAAGCCTTATTTACCTCATTGGCATTTAATACAGGTAATGAAATTTCAATAGATGAATTGTCAAAAAAATCAGGTGTTGCGAAAAATACAATTAGAAAATACTTACAATATCTTGAAGCGGCTTTTTTAATAAAAATTGTATATAGAATAGATTTTAATGCAAAACGCTTCAAACGTGCTACACAATTTAAAGTATATCTGACCAATCCTTCTATGCGTTCAGCATTATTTGCGCCTTTAAATGAAGGTGATGATTTTATGGGAAATATGGTTGAAACCGCTGTTTTTGCACATCATAGACGGTCTTTGGGCAATGTATATTATGCTCGTGAGCGCAAAGAGGTTGATTATATATTAATTGATAAGTATTTTCAAATAGAATTAGCACTTGAAATTAAGTGGTCAAATAGAGTAATGAAAAATTCTAAAAAAGAATTGGACGGATTAATTAGCTTTTGTAAAAAAAATGATGTGGCGTTTGTTCTTACAAGTACAAAAGACAAAATGCTTTACAAAAACGTTGACGGAATTAACATACTTTTTCTACCAAACGCTTTACTAATATTATTAATGAATTACCCTACTTTTAAGATGAATATAGATGATAGTGCACTCCTAAATACATTTATTACTTCACTAACTTTCTTATCTGAAAACATCCCCAATATGTTCAAAAAAGAATGATATTTAAATGCTAGAAATCACCAATTTACAAACTGGCTTTCAAAATAAAAAAGATAAAACCATCCTACTCGAATCCATCAATTTTCAAGTAGCAAAGGGTGAATTATGTATCATTCTCGGTAGAAACGGTACGGGAAAAACAACGCTTCTGCGAACGATTGCAGGCTTACATCCGGCATTGAACGGAGAGGTAATCATCGAATCAAAAAATTCCGAAAAACAATATTCAAAAAAAATGGCTGTGGTCACTACGGAGCGTTTTCGATTGAGTTATTTTAGTGTAGAAGATGTAATTGCATTAGGGCGACATCCACATACAGGATATTTCGGAAAACTGGAGGAAAGTGATAAAACAATTATTCAAAAATCCATTGAACTCACTAACGTTAACTCACTCATTCACAAACCATTAGGCGAGTTAAGTGACGGCGAATATCAAAAGGTGATGATTGCCCGCGCATTAGCACAAGACACTCCTCTCCTACTCCTTGATGAGCCTACGGCGCATCTTGATTTGGTGAATCGTATCGCTATTTTTCAATTATTAAAAAAAATAAGTTCGAAAAATAATAAGGCTGTTTTGTGTACCACGCATGAGGTGGAATTAGCTTTGCAAACTGCCGATAAAATTGTCCTTTTGGATGGGCAAGGCAAGGCACATATCGGCACACCTACAGATTTAATCGAACAAGGACATATCGAAAATGCCTACGCCGCAGAAGGTATTTATTTTGATAAAAAACTAAAACAGTTCTTAGTGTTGTAGTTCTAAGTGTTGTAGTGTTCTGGTTCTTAGTTCGTCGAAACTACAACACTTAGAACCACAACACTACGATTATTCATGAAATCGTGTACGTAAGTCGGACTCGGCGGCTGTTCTGATGACTTCCAATTGTTGAGGTGTAAAGGAGTAGGACTTCATAAAACAGGGTTTGTAATAGGACATATAATTATTAATCAAAGGGGCGTAATTTACCTGTTCGTCTAAGTCTTTGTAGCCAACCATTTGACATTTTGAGTAATTGACATAGACCTCATAGACGGGTCCCGGGTCGGCTGGTGTATCGCAAATCATATCGCCTGATTTGGCACAATTTGCACCGGATATGAGTTCTTTACCAAATTGGTCGCGCTCAAAAGTATGGTACAAACCAAAAAAATGCCCAAACTCATGCACCACCACCTTATAGTCTTCCAAATCAAATTTACTCAACACAATATTGCTCGTCCGATTAGACAAAATATACGAAAAACCACCTGTCCGTCCACAACTCACGCCTCCTCCACTCTCTTCGCACAACTGCCCGTCGTAATCAAACAAATATAAAGTAATCATATCATCTAAATCATGTTCTTTTGAAAATTGGTCGTACAATTCATAAGCACCGAGCGACAAATCGCCTATTTTCAAATCGGAATATATGACATCTATTTGAGCGATATAAAATTCGATATTTGCTGCCGAAAATGCTTCATTGAGTATGTCCACAGTGCGGCTAATCGCAAACTGTCGGGTATCGCCCTTGTCGCCTGTATGTTGTATAAAACCAATTCGTAAGGGAAATACTATCAAAGGTTTGGAAGACATCGTCGCGAGTCCGCGTGTCCGATTTTGTTGCATCATTCGATAAATATACTCCGAATTGCTTTTTTCGTCGCCTGCAATACTCGATGATGATTTGCAAGTGTTATTATTTTGCTTCGTCTCTTGTGCAGTCATTACATTCGTAGTGAGCCATGTAAGACAGATAATTATCAATAATCTCATACAGTTCATAGTTGATAGTTCATGGTTCATGGTCGTTAATTTTACTGAGATTGGTAAAAAATGAGTTATTCATCACTCCCCTGTTTAGTCATTGTATGTAATACACGTTTTTGAATAGCAAATATTGTACAAAATTTATTAATTTGGTATTTTATTAATATTTAAATGAAAAAAACTTAAATAAATATTAAAAAACACATCATAAGATATGCTTAATTCCGGTAGTATTATTCAATAATTACGCCTTTTTCCGCCTTATTACACTAATCTGTACACTCCTATCGTTATTTAGCCGTCAAAATACTTTCTTTTATCGAAGGCAATTTATATTTTGCGGACTTATTGGGGAGTGTTGAAGTGCGGTAGTGTTGTGGTGTTGAAATATTGTAGTGTTGTAGTGTTGGAGTGTCGTGGTGTTGAAGTATTGAAATGTTGGAGTATTGTGGTGTTAATGTTGATGTTAATTTTTTGCTATGCAAGAAACTATCTTTTCAAACATATCTTAGCACAACACTCCAACACCACAAGACTCCCACACCACAACACTTCAACACTCCGATACACTCTCACACCACAACACTTCAACACATCAACACTTCAACACTTCAACACGTTTAAATAACATGATTTTACTTTTCTTTCAAGATGCTGCCGTAGAGGGCGAATCCTTTAGTTTGCTGGACTTGATATTACAAGGCGGTGTACTTGGTATAGCAATTATTGCTATTTTATTATTGCTGTCTGTCATTGGTTTATACATATTTATTGAGCGTAGCCTGACTATCTCAAAAGCAGCAAGGGTGGACAAGAGTTTTATGGACAAAATCCGCTCGAATGTCAAGACAGGAGCTATCGAAACGGCGCGTGGTTTGTGCCAAAGTACCGATACACCGATTGCGAATATGATTGAAAAAGGCTTGCTCCGTATCGGACGACCACTCACCGATATACAGACCGCCGTAGAGAATGTCGGTAATCTTGAAGTCTCGCGCTTGGAGAATCGTATGGCAACCCTCGCCACTATTGCAGGTGCTGCCCCGATGATTGGCTTCTTCGGTACGGTGACAGGTATGATTTCTGCCTTCTATGAAATGGCAACACAAGAAAATGTCACGCCCGACGTACTCGCCGGAGGAATTTATCAAGCCCTTTTGACGACTGCCTTCGGACTGTTCATTGGTATCTTGGCGTATGTCGGGTACAATGTCCTCGTAGCAAGGGTCAATAAAGTTATTTTTAATATGGAGGCAACCTCGCTGGAGTTCCTCGACTTATTACAAGAACCAGCGAACTAATAACGGTTAATGGTTAATGGTTAATGATTAATTTTGGTTTTCGCCACGCGAAAATAAGTAGTCATTAACCATTAATCATTAACCATTAACCATTAAAATAATGGGTTTAAAAAAGAGAAATAAAGTAAGTGCGGAGTTTAGCATGTCATCGTTGACGGATATTATATTTTTATTATTAATATTTTTCATGTTGACCTCTACACTCGTCAGTCCAAATGCGCTGAACCTTAAATTACCAAGTTCGAGTTCGCAGACAGTCGCTCCGGCAACGATTTCCGTTTCTATCAAAAAGAATGGCAAGTTTTATCACGAAACTACGCCTGTCTCACTGAAAGAACTGAAAAGGAAAGTCCGCAGCGATGTTCGTAAAGCTGATGACCCTAAGAAAATTACTGTCGTCATCAATACGGAAGAAGATACACCTATAAAGTATGTCGTTGAAGTGATGGACATGGCTTTGCAGATGAAGATTGGGGCGATATTGGCTACTGAGCCTAGGTAGGGAATTGATGATGGATTATGTAAAAAGAACATTTTTAATGGAAAAATCGTTAATCTATAAGACAGTTAATTTATTGCTAATCAAAGCCTTTTCGCTCATCTGTACTATAAGGTGAAAATCGTTATTGTAATGTAAAATGTAAAATAATAAATGTAAAATGTAAAAGTGTATAACGTGAATATTTTTCATAAAAAAACTAATTTACATTAATTTATAAATAAAGTTATTTTAAAATAAATAATTTTACATTGTAATGATATTTTCACATTATGTACTTTTCACCTTTTAATACAAATGAGCGAGCCTTTTATACTTCATTATTGTAAAATACATCATGAAAGAAGAGCTAATATCAAAGGAATTAAGATTAAAATATTTGCCGGGAAGTCTGAATCCTATTGATATAAATGAGCATTATCTTCAGGAGATAGGTATCGTTGATGAAGCCAATCCATTAAATAGAGGCATGTTGAGAATAGGGTCTTTGGGAACAAATATTATTTTTTCAAATAAAACAAAAGATGAAATCAGGGTTCAACCTACACAATTGAAAGTGGAATCGAAAAGTGAAGAAAGATTGACCTTCATTATTAATAAACTCAAAGCATCATTTGGCTCGGTGTCTGTTCAAGGCGGTCAATATGGTTTTGATGTTCATCTTATTGATGATAATTATCCGCAAGCAATATTTGAAAAATATACTTCAACAGAAGGTCTCGTATTAGATGTCATTCAATTTAAATATGATAATGTAGGTATAGCCATGTATGCTTGTGGTGGCAATAAGATACATATAGAATCAGTCATTCAAAATAATATAGGAAAACCATTAAGTGATTTTAATTTGAAAGAGGACTTGGAGACAGAACATCTGAATGATATTTATTCAAAATTTAAGGCACAAGACTTAAAACTATAATTCATAACATGATTAATTGTTTAAATATTTTAAGTTATTCAAAACAAAAATTTCAATATGATCGATGTGTCAACACTATATCCTATGAAATTGAGCAAGAATCTAAATTCACAAAAAAATCTTTAACAGACCTGTCAAAAAGCTGCTTCGATGCTTACAAATTTCATTTAGAGCATAGCTCTGCCACACTTATGAATGCAGGTATTGAAGAATATGACCTGATTAATGAAGGGCTAATTTTATTAATTCTGCCTTTTGACCCGCTAAAATTCAGTTTTTCAATCACACCTGACCCCAGTTTGCATTTTTTTATTCGATTTGCTAGACAAGTTTATCTCAAGTACCATAGTAGTTGACACTACAAAGCCACTTTTCAGCTATCAGCATAGCGATAGAGTTATGTCAACGGAAGTTCATTGACAGATTAGCCATTATTGATTGAGTTGGTTTATGCCAATCTCCGT
>CALIZI010000352.1 GCA_938028705.1 uncultured Saprospiraceae bacterium
ATCAATATAAGATTTGGACGGGAAGTATGCTGACCAGACTGATAGCGAAACTAAACGAAGAATAAGAGCATGTTTGGAGGCTATCCGTTTAAGTTTGCTTGCGGGATAGTACTCGTCTGACGAAGGTTTTTGTGAAATGTAGTGATTTGTCTCATAAAATATTCGCACTGAATAAAGGGATTCGTCTGACGAGTATTCGCTTTGGGCAAAGTTAAATGGGTAGCCTCCAAACATGCTCTAAGCGTGATTCACATTATAAAAAACATTTATTATGCATATATTTCTTGCGTGTTCGGATGAAAGAATCTATACAACAATGGAGGATTTCAGAAGTGAATTAAGGAAAAAAGAAGGTGTTGTGACACTTTATCGCGACCTGCATCTCTCCTACGGTGGAGAGCTTCCTAAAGATGTTGCCAGAGGAGGCATTAAACCCTCCAATGTGGTATTAGCCATCATACAAGAGGGGGATACTGACGTTGAGCAAATTGAAAGATCCATTGGATTTGCCGGAGATTTTTACAAACCCGTATTGGTCATTATACAAAATACTGCCTTGACTCACGAACTGCAAAAAAAGTACCCCGATGCCGTTATTTTTGATGAAGAACATCCCGAAAAAATCCAAGAAATCATCAGCAAGAGAGCCGAAAAAGTCTATCAAAGTCCTGATGTCAATTTTAAAAAGGAAGTCATTTGGCGATTATTTGAACTCGCCGCCAAATACTTTGTCAAAACCTACCAACTCGCTACACAAGTCGCTTAGTTTTGATTTTTTTTAATCTAAACCAAAAACCCAAACATGAGATTAAGCCTTGACGATATTCGGGATTGGAAACAGTTTGAGGAGTTGGTCAAACATTATTTTGACGGCGTACAGGGACAAGATGAAAATACCGTAGTCGCGTCCTTTGTCGAACCCTCCGGTGAAGGTGCTGATGGTGGCAGAGATTTGTTGGTCACTTTGAAATGTAAGGATTCCGTCATTGAATACGAGCGAATATGGCTGGTACAGTGTAAATTTCACAAAGAATCTGTATCGCCGAAACACTTGGCGCAAACCAACATTATAGGATTGCTCCATCAATATAATGCCAATGGCTACTTACTGATTTGTAAAACCGGACCTACATCGGGTACTACTGATATGTTTGAGCGACTTCGCAGAAGTCACCATAGTAAATGCTTCAAGTTTCGTTTCGAGATATGGACGGGTGGGGATTTGATTAGAAAGATTAGCGATAGAAACGACTTATTACAACAATATTTTCCTGATTATTTTAAAACAAGATAACAAAGATGAAAGTACATATCTCAGATTCATTACCACGGTCGGAAGATTCTACAATCTCTGCTTTAGCATTCAGATTTCAAGAACAGAATTTTCGGACAAGTGTAAGCCTTTTCAAATACGAAGATGAACCTAATTTCAGCACACGTAGCGATATTAAAAGTTCTCATCTTTTTGTAGGTATCGCTACGCAAGACGGAGATAAATTCGACTTCGTTCACAAAGAATGGTTATACGCTTTAAAAGTACATATTCCCGCTATATTATTGGTTGAAGATGAGTTACTTACACTAAATCCTCAATTAAAAGACCATCCGAATATACTGGTATTTAATCGTTTAAACCCTGACACTACTATTGCTCAGATCAATCAAAACATCAAAGAGGCAGCATTGAAACAGGAAGGAAAACCAAATGATTCATTGGCTTGGATGATAGGAGGATTTGCTATCCCTAAATTGGTTGACTTATTATCTATACAAAAACAAGAAGCCGCATAGAAAGGCATTATAAAAAAGGATAAAACCAAACTGATTTTATCCTTTTGTAATATTCAAATTATTATTTTAAAATAAATAAAATTTATAAATACTTTATTTTTAATATAAAAAATATTATAAAATAATTTTATTAATAATTATTAAAATAATCAAGATAGTTCGATAAACCATTCGCTTAATTCGTATTCCCCACTACCTTCACCTCTGTACGACGATTTTCCTGATGCTGCTCTTCGCTACATTTTACGCCATCCGTACAACCATTGACGGTTTGAGATTCGCCATAACCTCTCGCACTAAAGCGACCTTCACTAATCCCTCTCTCTTTAAGATATTGTGCCACTTCACCTGCACGACGAGTAGATAATTTATTATTATAACTCGAGGGTCCGCGGGCATCTGTATGTGAGCCGATTTCGACAATCACACTCGGATTGGCTTGAATGAGATTATAAATAATAATCAATTCATCCTGATACAATTCCTGTACGCTGGCACGGTCAAAATCGTGATACAAAGTCGGAAAACCCAATGGACGTGCAGGTGGAATCGGAAAATTGGGGGGAGTAATTGTCGTAGGTGGAACTGTTGTCGTTCCTCCGGTTACTTCTACGACTTCGACCACTTCATCCGTTTTTGTAGGTACAGAATTGAGCGCAAGGTCGGCAGTAATATTTTGTGAAGAAGTCCGACCTCGTGTACAGATATTTTCGGTACTGACAAGGTAGCCTTGTTTTTGTGCTTTAATCAAATAACAACATCCGGGGCGAAGTTTCAGATTGAATCCACCGCTCGAATTGGTCTCCATAACATCTACGGGTTCGCCGCAGTCATTGGTAATCGTCAGGCTGGTTTTACCTATCGTTTGTCCGCCTGTTCCGGTAACAGTTCCTGCCAAGCTAAACTCCAACGGACGGTCAAGCGGAATACTGACCAATAGCTTTTCACCGCTTTTATATCCTTTGGTGGAAGCCGCTGCGGAATTAGCTTTGTAATCATCTTTATCCGCTTCAATACGGCAAGTGCGCGAAAGCGGCATTTCAAAGAAAATACGCCCGTCACTACCTGTCGTAAATTCGCGTTCATTACAATTCATCTCCACTAATGCTGCCTCTAATGGTTCACCCGAATTTTTATCATAGACCAGCAATTCTACGTCCACCGCTTCGCGTTGGAACATATAAAGGTCGTCATTGCCATTACCTCCTGCCCTATTGGAAGAGTAAAAACCAATACTTTTATCATCACTGAATGTCAAGCTGAAATCATCGGCATTGCTATTAATCGGCGCACCCATATTGGCTACCGGACTCCATGCGCCATCTACGTCATTGCTATAAAAAATATCCAAACCACCCAATCCGGCGTGTCCGTTAGAAGCAAAATATAATGTACCGTCATCATGTATAAAAGGGAATATTTCATCACCTTCCGTATTGATGCCGGGAACATAAGCATTCATATTGATGGCTGGTCCCCAACGTCCGTTTTCGCTCATTGTCACATACAAATCCATACCGCCCATGCCGCCAGGCATATCAGAAGTGAAGTACATTTTTTCGCCGTCGGCTGTCACTGTAGGGTGTGCCGTAGAGTATTCTTCACTATTAAATGACATGCTTTCGACATCTCGCCATTCGTTATTTTCAAGCCGGGCAGTCAATATTTTGAGGCGTACTACACCACCACCGTCGCGTCCTATTCTATTGCCTTCTATATTATTTCTGGTAAAATAGATACGGTCTTGTGTTTTATTAAAACAAACCGGACCATCGTGAAATTTACTATTGATTTTAGAAGAATATTTGACAGGCAGGCCAAAGTCATAACCGCCATTGGCAGCCGATTTTATTTCTGCATAATAGAGTTCCAAAAAGGGATCACCCGTCCACGTATGAATACGGCGAATGGCTGCCCCTCTGTCTCTTTCAGAAGTAAATACGATGCCCTGACGGAAAAAAGACGCACCAAATTCATCCAATGTCGTGTTGACATCTTCAAGTTGTTGGGTACGGTAATAATCCGAGCCTACGGATTTGAGTTGGTTGACAGTTTCGGGTTCGCAGGCATTGCGGAGTATCTGTCCGCGCTCGTCGGAGGGTACTTCGGCGGCGTATTCCTTAAACCACTTGTCAGCTTGCTCGCACTTGTCGGTGGCTTGCAGGGCTTGTGCGTAGTAGAGTTTGTGCAGTGGTTCTACTTCGGGCAAACGCACGACCTGACCGTACCAAAACGCCGCTTCGTTCATGTTACCAATCTTCCGATAACTCTCGGCTACTTTTATTTTTGCTCTCGATAGGTCACGCTTATCCAATACATCCAAATAGTATTGAATGGCTTTTTGATAATTGAGTGCCTGAAAGTATTTGTCGGCTTTTTTCAGTTTTCTCTGTTGTGCAGACGCACTTCCAATGAACAAGCAGCACATTAAAAGCGTAAATATTATTCTGAATCTCATCTTTATTGTTAGTGTTGGAGTGTTGTGGTGTTGGAGTGTTGGAGTGTTGGAGTGTTGAAGTGTTGTGGTGTTGTGGTGTTGTGGTGTTGTGGTGTTGAAGTGTTGGAATATTTGATAAAGTATTTTTTAATTCAACTTTTGTATTGCAATTATTTTATTGTATAAAATAATTAGTAATTTACAATTAATTGAAAATTACAAAACAAAAGTTAGGTTAAAAACCAACTTTAATACTACAACACTACGACACCACAACACTACGACACCACAACACTACAACACCACAACACTACAACACTACAACACTACAACACGTCAACACATTAAAAGTAGCGTGGGGTCACAATTTTATCTTTATCATATTCCAATTCAAAGCCTACCATGACTTCATACGAACCGGCGGATACATTACTAATTTCGGTCAATGGAAAATCGTAGGCTGCGCCGATGCGTAAACCGTTTTTCATTTGGATGGACATCCAAAAATCCACTGAATCGTAGGAACTTATATCATTAAAGCCTTCAAAGGCAGAGCGGAAAGACACTCCAAGCCAAAGGGTTTCATTGAAGAGCAGAGAGGCATCAATATCAAACTCAGTAGGAGCGGTAATACCTATACTTTCATCACCCTGAGTCTCCCGAAATTCGCCGAAGAGTCCGACATTTTTAATCAAAAAAGAAGGTTTGAAATCTACTGCTTCACTCAATTTGATGACGACACCGCCCATAGCATAATAATGACGATAGTAGCGGGCAAAAAGATTGTCGGAATCGGGGTCAATACCTTCACGTCTCAAATCACTACCCAAAATATGTGGTACGGAAAAACCAAAATACAATGCCGGAGTAGAGAAATACAGACCTGCACCGAAGTTAGGTATCCAGAGGTTGCGTACCATATTGTCATCGCCTGTGAAGGCAGGGTCAGCGGCATTTTGTAGCGCAAGACCGGAAAAATCAGCCCGCCAATTATAAGCACCACCCTGCAAGCCAAGTGCAAGACTACCCTTGCCGGCAGGAATGCGGTAAGCGTATTGTGCATGTAAGCCGACTTGTTCGGTAACGCCGATGACATCGCGCGAAGCGGTCAAACCAAAACCTACGCGATCGCCCCTCATAGGCGTGTGCATAGAGAAAACCTGCGTAACGGGCTTGCCTTGATCGTCATTGAAACCCAGCCATTGGTCGCGGTGCAAAATATTGAGACTCAGATGCTCGCTGCTACCTGCATAGGCAGGATTGTACGAGAGTGTGTTGAACATATACTTGGTCAGCATAGGGTCTTGCTGTGAATATGCTGCGCCACTTATGAGCAATATAAAGAACAGTATTAGTATGTTTTTCATTATCGTTTATCGTTTCATTGAACATTTTATCATGGAAACATTGACCACTTATCATCAAGTTTTTTAAAAGCAAAGAAAGCTATTGCAACAAATATATTTTTTAAAATAAATTAATATTTTTTTAAAATTTTAAATTAATTTATAAAAAAATATACATCAGGTTGCTATTATGATAAATTAATCATTAACCGTTCATCATTAATCATTAATCAAAATTATCGTTGTAATTGAATATAGCCGTCCTCTTTGTTCCCGTTTCCATCGTCAATCACATAGAAATATGTGCCGTCGGGCAGGTTTTCGCCGTTCCATGTACCATCCCAGTTATTTTGATAATCGGTGGCAGTAAAGACAAGATTGCCCCAACGATTAAAGATAGCTATTTTGTCCGTAACCGTTCCTTCAAGTCCTTCGATAATCAAAACATCATTGATGCCGTCATTATTTGGCGAAAAACCATTATAGACTGTAATTTCGGCAGCATCACATATTACATCTACCCGAACAGTGGCAGTGCTGCACAATGTAGGCGCAATACACAGTTCATAGACCAATGAATCTGCACCGCAAAAACCTTCATTAGGGGCGTATGAAATGACATCTCTACCATTTTCCTCTACTACAAATGTATTGGCATTGCCGGAAGGTACAATAACGTTAATCCGCGGATTGCCCGAAAAAATATCGTTATCTATCACCCGAATCAATACATTGTCGCCTTCATCAATTTCAATAAAATCATCCACAGCTTCCAGTGGGCTGGGCATTACATTTATCGTAAAAATAAATACCTGGCAAGTGTCTATATCGCAAACATCAAGGCATAATATATCCGTACCGACATCAAAACCGGAAGTATAAGTGACGCACTCGTCACCCGGATTGATAAAATCTACCGTACCGTACAAGAGTAGTTCGCATTCGAGATTCGTTACTGTAACAGGTAAGGTAAAATCGGTCAAATCAGGACATACCAATCGCGCCTCATCTTCTTCAAGGGTGATGGGATTTGGGAAAATCGTATCAAGGGCAAAATTAGTATGGGCTAGCTCACCAATAGCTGTACCCGTAGCCGGATAGTATAACAGACAGGATAAAAACAGGGTGCATATCATGCATATTCTTCTCATACTTTTCGTTTTTGATTTTTTTTCAAGCTGTGACATTCAAGTCTGGATTTTGGATATTGGGGAATTAGGAAATTCGGTATTAGGTATCCCGATAGTTATCGGGATTTTTATTAAATAATTATAAAATTAATTAAGTATTTTTAATTTTTATAAAAAACAAACAACTGACAGTCAGTTACTTACGATTTAAAACCAAATTTCCTAATTCCTTAATTCCCAAAATGTCCAAAGTCCAAATTCAAGTGCTTAGACAAGATATTAAATTCGCGCAAATATCAACATCAAGTCTTTTGTCACGCTTTGTCAAAAAGTAAAGGTAAAGCTAATTTGTAAAGTCTAAAAACTATATACACAAAAAATTATCTTATACTTGGTCGGGTAATTGGGTAATCGGGTAATTGGGCAATCAGGTAATTAGGTAATTTATTGATTTTTAGTTAATAAAAAAATATTTTAAAAAATATTTAAATTTAAATTAATTTATAATTAAAACATTGATATACCCTTATTTATTTTAATAATACCACTCCAAGGTCGTTTTTCATTCAAAAAAATGATAAACATTTGCAAAATAAGCACATTCATACATAAAATTTCGAGTTACTCTCATTACCTTTGCCGTCAAATCAGATATACATATATTTAAAATTTTAAATTTATAAAAAACATGGGATTATTTTCATTTCTAAAAAATGCGGGAGCTAAAGCATTTAATACCAAAAAAGAAACCACGACTATACCCGACACTTCAGATATAGACTTGCATGCCCTGCTCAATGAGCAAAAAGCACAGTCACTCGAAAAATTAGTCAATAGTATGCAACTTAATGTCAGTGATTTGGACATTACAGTAGATGATGATGTGGTGACTATTTACGGCAATGCAGATACGCAGACAGATAAAGAAAAATTAATTTTATTATTGGGTAATGTAGAAGGTATTTCAGCCGTTGATGATTATGTCAACGTACTCAATATTGACCCCAACGACAGCCCTACCGTTAGCTACGACCCAAGTGTGAATACCAACGACCACACCAATTTTGATGGTAGCGGTTCGCAGTTTCATACCGTTGTCAAAGGCGACTCCTTGAGCAAAATAGCCAAAGCCTACTACGGCGATATGATGAAATACCCTGTCATCTTTGAAGCCAATCAACCTATGTTGACCGACCCGGGCAAAATATATCCCGGACAGGTATTACGCATCCCTGCATTGGCGTGAGTGTGTGAGTGGTGAGTAGCGAGTGTCGAGTGTCGAGTAGCGAGTGTCGAGTGTCGAGTAGTGAGTGGACGAATTACGAGTCAATGAATCATAAATCTCATTGAATTGAATGTGAATAGCCGGACGATATTTGTCCGGCTTTTTTTATTTGTTGTACAACAATGCAGGTTAAAAGCCTGTTAAAAGACAAGTAAGTAATATCTTGAACCACAAAGCGCACTAAGGACACGAAAGTCAAACAGACCCCGTTCTTCAACGGGGCAGGCTGCAGAGGACACAAAACACAAAGTATTTCTAAGTATTTAATAATGAATTTCTTACACAAACTTAATTTTCTTATGTAGCCTGCCCCGTTGAAGAACGGGGTTCATTCGATATTCGTGTTCTTCGTGCGCTTAGTGGTTCAAGTATTTTTGTCTAACTACTTAATTTGCCCGAAAAAAGCGTACTTTTGCATCCTTTTGAAAAAACAGGTGAATGTTATTTGAATAATTTTATTAAAGTGTAACTTTTATTCACTCATTCACACACTCAAAATTCACTCATTAAGAATTCACTCATTAGAAAATGGAATATTTAATTATAGCCGCACAATTAATTCTAAGTTTATCTATACTCGTGGTACTGCATGAGTGGGGACACTTTTTCCCTGCCCGTTTGTTTGGTACGCGCGTCGAAAAATTTTACCTCTTTTTCAACCCTTGGTTTTCTTTGTTCAAAAAGAAAATCGGCGAAACCGAATACGGTATTGGTTGGCTACCGCTTGGCGGCTATGTCAAAATAGCGGGGATGATGGACGAGAGTTTTGATAAAGAACAACTCGCGCAAGAACCCCAACCCTGGGAGTTTCGCTCCAAACCTGCCTGGCAACGGCTGATTATTATGTTGGGCGGCGTGACCGTCAATTTCATCTTGGGTTTCCTGCTTTGGGGCATGGTACTTTTTGTGTGGGGCGAAAAATATTTGCCCGCCGAAAATGTAACCGATGGTATTTTTTGTGATGATTTGGCAAAAGAAATCGGCTTTCAAGACGGCGACAAAATCATTTCTATCGGCGGAAAACCCTTTAAAAATTTTGAAGATTTGCGCCGCGACATCATTTTTAATGAAGCCTCCAGTCTCCAAGTGCAGCGTGGCGGAAAAACAGCGACTATTAATATAGATGAAAAATATATCAGCACATTGGCAGGTTATCGTGGTGATTTTGTGATGCCCCGATTTCCGTTTGTGGTAGCCAAAGTAGCCGAGGATATGCCCGCCGAACACATCCTCGAAGAGGGCGATTCCATTATTGCCTTCAATGATAAACCGATTGCATTTTTTGATGAATTTAAAAAACAAGCAAAGGTCAGTCGGGAAGAAAATGTCAAAATAACCTTTGTAAGAGACAGCAAAACATGGGAGAAAAATATCCAACTGGATTCTTGTGGACGCTTGGGTGTAAACCCTTATGGCATAGACCGTTATCTTGATTTCGGCGATAAAAAATACTCACTCGCAGAAGCCATGCCCGCAGGTGTGTCGAAGGGTTGGGATTTCTTAGCTGCCAATGTCAAAGGCTTTGCCATGATGTTTACAGGCAAAATCAAAGCCTCCGAAAGTCTCGGTGGTTTTGGTACGATTGCCAAGCTATTTCCCTCTCATTGGGATTGGGGACGGTTCTGGAAAATCACCGCCATACTTTCCCTCATTCTTGCTTTTATGAACATCCTCCCTATTCCTTTACTGGACGGTGGACATGTGATGTTTTTATTATATGAAATGGTCGTCGGACGTGCGCCGAGCGATAAATTTATGGAATACGCCCAAACCGCAGGCTTGGTACTCGTCATGGGTCTC
The DNA here is from genome assembly GCA_938028705.1 of uncultured Saprospiraceae bacterium. Lineage (GTDB taxonomy): Bacteria > Bacteroidota > Bacteroidia > Chitinophagales > Saprospiraceae > JAHDEO01. The sequence continues at coordinate 9,790 of CALIZI010000352.1, forward strand.
CTGCTCTACGCCAATGGCATGGACGTATGGCGTGCATGGACAGGCGCAGGCGGCGCAGCTTGTTAATAACGGTTAATGGTTAATGATTAACGGTTAATTTTTCTTTTCGCTACACGAAAATTAACCATTAACCATTAACCATTAACCATTAACCATTAACCATTAACCATTATTCAGTGGATTATTTTGAATTATATGATATGTCGGTGAGTTTCCTCTTGGATGCCGATGCGGTAAAACGGAAATTTTACCAATTGAGTAAACAATATCACCCCGATTTTTATACCCTTGAATCCGAAGAAAAACAAGCGGAAATTCTCGAACTGTCCACACGTACCAATGAAGCCTATCAAATCCTATCGGATGATGATAAGCGGATGAAGTACGTCTTATCCCTTCGCGGCATGTTGGACGAGGAAGGTAAGGCGCAAATTCCACAAGATTTTTTGATGGATATGATGGATGTGAATGAGGCACTCATGGAGTTGGAATTTGATTTTGATGAAACGAAATTTTCACAATTAAAAAATACCCTTCGCGAAAAAGAAAACGCTTTATACGAGACCGTCCGCGCCGCACTCGAAAATTATCAACATGAGACCACACCCGACTCTGAATTAAAAAAAATTAAAGAATATTATTACAAAAAGCGTTATCTTTTGCGGATTCAAGAAAATTTAGATAAATTTGCAGCCCGTTAAGAGTTCAAGCGCAAGTACAACAAAATATAAATACATTAAAATTCTTATTTTGAACTTGTACTTAATACTTGAATTTGAACTTAAACATTCTACCTTGCCCGAGTGGCGGAATTGGTAGACGCGCTGGATTCAAAATCCAGTTCTCGCAAGGGAGTGCGGGTTCGATTCCCGCCTCGGGTACATTTTAAAAGCACAATTGTTTGGTTATCATACAATTGTGCTTTTTTTATTTTAAGCCAATTTCGGAAAAAGCATTCCACATTAAATATTGCATTATCAATTAAGTAAGTTATTCTGAAGTAATGAGCAAAACTGCCATTCAAAAATCCCATAAAAAAACCACCTCCCATTCTTTTTATCCCACATTTTCAATATATTACCAAATTATTTACCATAAAATACATGATTATGAAAACAAAAATCTTTACACTACTGCTGTGTATGACCCTCACTTATACCTATGCACAGAATGACGCTTACCACAATACCCTATTGGCTCAACTTCAAAATGACTACGCACTCACCGGCAGCGAATGGGTACTGCCCCCCGACGAAGCCACCAATGCTGCCAATGCCATTGCTTACGGACACACCGCTACACAAGATAGCATCACAGGACAAGACTTTTCACTGGCAGTCAATCTTGATATTGCAGAAACAGGTACAAACCCGTGGGATGCAGGATATTTTAATGAAAATGTAGATACCGTACAGGCGGGCGACAGGGTCTTGGTGGTCGTTTGGTTGCGGACAGCTTCGGCGGCTTTGGCAGCACCCGGAAGGGTAGATATGTACGTCGAGCGTCCGGTGACTTACGACAAGGAAATATTTATCACCATCAATCCCACTCCGCAATGGCAGCAGTATTTCATTCCTTTTGAGGCATCCGGCGAGTTTGCTCCCGCACAGTTGCGGGTGGGTTTTCATTTGGCTTTTCAGCAGCAGGTGATTGAGTTTGGCGGACTGGCTTTGCTCAATTACGGTACATCGGTTGCCTTTGAAGATTTGCCGCAGGAACTCCACAACGATTATTATCCGGGCATAGAACCTGATGCGCCATGGCGCACTGCCGCTGCCGACCGTATTGAGCAACACCGTAAGGCAGACCTAAAATTGATTGTACAAGATGCCACCGGAAATCCGATACCCAATGCTGATGTAGAAGTCAATATGCTCCGACATTTGTATGCTTTCGGTACGGCAGTGGATACACGCAAGCTGGCAGGTAATTCTGGCTTTGACCCCATCTATCAAAGCAAACTCCTTGACCTTGACGGTGCAGGGCATGGCTTCAATTGGATAGTCACCGAAAACTCACTGAAATGGAGAGCATGGGAACAAGGTTGGGCAGGTACACAGGAAGAGACCGTCAATGCAGTCAACTGGTTATCAGACCATAAGATCAAAGTGCGGGGGCATGTCTTGCTGTGGCCCGGCTGGAATTATATGCCCGATGATATGCAAACAAGCATGGATAATCCGACTTATCTAACAGATAGAATTAACCAACATTTAGATGATATTTTGAATACTTCGGGCATTCGGGAGAATATCAGAGAATGGGATATTATCAATGAACCCACACACGTCCGCGACCTCGAAAACGCATTGAAAGGAACAGCAGGCTACACCACAGGACGTGAAATATATGCCGAAGTATTTAAGACCGCCCTCGAAGAAGACCCCGGCATCACGACCTATCTCAACGATTATGGCATACTCAGCAATGGCAGTGTGACCGGTGGTGATTATACCTTTTACAAATCCATTGCACAGGAAATTATTGATGCCGGAGCTACGATTGACGGCTTTGGGATGCAGGCGCATTTGGGGTCTGCGCTTACACCACCGGATTCTTTGTATGCGATTTTGGAGGATTGTTATCAGACCTTCGGGGGCAAGATTAAAATTACGGAATACGACCAATCCGATATATTGGAAGATGACCTGGCAGCGCAATATACAGGCGATTTTCTGACGATGGTGTTCAGTCATCCGGCTACCGACGGCTTTTTTATGTGGGGATTTTGGGATGACGCACACTGGCTCGGTAATGCGCCGCTGTACAACACTGACTGGACTCCTAAAGCCACACACGCTACATTCACCGACCTGTTGTTCAATCAATGGTGGACAAACGAAAACCTGACGACAGATGCCAACGGCAGTGTGACGCTACGTGGATTCAAGGGCGATTATGAAGTAAAAGCAACGGTCAATGGACAAGAAGTGACAGCAAATTTTGAATTGTATGATGATGTGAATACCAGCATTCGACTCCTGCCTACTGCTACCGAATTACCCGCATGGGCAGTGGATGTCAAAGTATTTCCAAATCCCACATCGGATATATTGACCGTAGAATTACCTTATCAGAATGAATGGACGATGACGATCAGCGATGAAACCGGACGATTGATACACAGCCATGTATCCAATAATAACATTCAATTTTTTGACATAAATGCTTATCCTACAGGCGTTTATTATTTGAACATTAGCAATGAAAAAGGAGAGGAAATGAGTAAGAAAGTAGCGGTTTATTAAATGTAAAACTTTTGAAAATATAAAATGTAAAATAATAAATGTAAAAGTGTCGATAGGACATGAAATTATTTTAAAATAAATGAAATTTATAAATAATTTATATTTTAATAAAACTGTTTTTACAAAAATATAAATCACTATAAAAATATTCATGTTCTATCGACACTTTTACATTTTACATTTTGTGTTTTACATTTTATATTTCAAAAAAAATAATTTTTTCTACGATATTCTTAATAATCAAAAGGGTCAGCATATTTGGGATCTGTGATAAATTGCTTATCGGTCAGCGTATGTAAAAAGGCAACCAAAGCTCTTTTTTCGGTATCAGAGAAGTTGCGGCGAATGGGTGCATCAGGATTTCCTGTTTCATTAGGGATTCCGTTAGAGGGAACAATAATAATATCTCCTCCAAAGAAAACATCATTTAAACTTCCATTTCTCAATGACCAATCCAAATTCGGATGCGCTTGTACGCCGTTAGAGTAGTGTTCTACCACTTCTTCGAGCGTCTCAAACCGCCCATCGTGCATATACGGGGCAGTGAGGGCAACGTTGCGAAGAGAAGGCACTTTAAAGCGTCCGTCTGCGTCTCTTCTGAGTTCTCCCAGTCCGTTGTCGGCATAAGATTCGTCGAGTCCGATATTGGAGAAATTCGTACCCCAACCGGAGAAGTTGTTACCTGAATGACAGTTGACACAACCGCCTCTTTCCCACGAGAAGAACAGTTCGTGCCCAAGTCGTTCCAAGCCCGTTAATTCTTCGGTGCTTTCTATTTGGTCTATTTTAGCTTCGTGAGATACCATAGAGCGTAAAAACTGCGCTATAGCTTTGGAGATTAGTTCGGGGTTGATGTCCGAAGTACCAAAAGCATCTTGAAAGAGTGGCGGATAATAATCGTAAGCTGTGAGTTTGGTGGCAAGGTCGTCCATATTTTCCATACCCATTTCTATGTGATTTTCAACGGGTTGCAGTGCCAATTCTTCCAGCGTTTCTGTTCTGCCATCCCAGAAAAATCTGCTCATCTGGTGCAGGTTAATTAATCCGGGGGCATTACGGCGGGTGATGCGCCCTTCAAATCCTTCGCTCAATTGTTTGCCGTCACTGAAGGCTTTTTGCTGTTGGTGACAAGTACCACAAGAGACTGTATTATTGAGTGATAATTTTTTATCGTAAAAAAGTACCCTGCCGAGCGTTGCTCCTGCATCGGTAGTCGAATTATTGCCCGAATTAAAAATAGCAGGATAATCGTAATATGTATCCGGCAGTTGAGGGCTTTGGTTGATAACTTTGACATTCTCTTTGGTGCATGTAGCTAAAATGAGAATGATAGCACTTAGCGTAGAAAACAGGATAAAATGTTTTTTCATGATACGTATATTTGTTAGTTTAGACTTTGGACAGAGGAAATTGGGGAATTGGGAAATTAGGTAATCCCGATAACTATCGGGACTTTATTAGATTTTTACAAAAAATAATTAATTACATGTTTTATTTTATCAATAAAATTCATTCAATTGATTATCAATGAGTTACGATTGTAAACCTAATTCCCCAATGCCCATTTTGTCCAAAGTCCAAGTTAGTAGTTCATTGGTTTTACTGAAATTACATTAATTTAAAAAATATTTATAAGTTGTTCATTTTATTAAATTAAAATATTATAAAATAATTTTAATGTATTAAAAAAATGATTGCATTTCAGTTTGACCTTTATTTATATAAATATAATCCTTTTTAAGGTATAAAAGCAAATTACGAGACAACTTTAACATGTTCAGAATCTGACCGTAAGGTATAAAGAAGCGGGTAATACAAAATTTAGTTTGTCTTCGCTCCTTGTTTCGGGGTCATTAGCTGCTCCGTTAAAAGTAACTTTATCGGTAGCTGAAATATGACGATAATAAAATGCGGTTTCGGTGTATAGACCAATCTGTTTATTAATCATCCATTGAATGCCCCAAACCGGACCGCCACCGATGTCGTAGGTTTTATTTTCGGTCTTGACGAGGTCGGTTTGTGAGCCGAAGTCGGCGTAGCCGCCAATAGCATCTATACCGAGATAGGTGACCCATTTGGGGGATAAATACCATTGGTGTTCGTAGCCCAAGCGCAGGTCAAAATCAGCGTCATAATTTTTCCGTTCATTGTCAGGAATCCTCGAATACTCCATTTTGGCACCAAAACCTAAACGAAATCCATGTCCTTCTTGCCCTATAGTTTTGAAGGTAAACAGGTAAGGGCTTTGTTGCTGCACATTGCCGTTTCCGCCGAGTAGTAGATTGGTGATACCCGTAGCATTGATGCCAAATTCGTAAGTTGAGGTACGAGGGCTTTTGTTTTCATCTTGTCCGAATACAAGGGTACACAAGCAGATGATGCAAGTAAGTAGTGTTAGTTTTTTCATAGATATGTCTCTTTTGGTTATGAAACAGTTAATGTATAGATTTTATTGTATAAATATAGACAGTGTGTATGTTTAAAAAGGTTGGGTAGAAGGCTGATTTCAGGTCAAAATTAAAATAATGCTAGTGCTACAAATTTAGACTTTGGACAAAGGAAATTGGTCTCGGCTGAGCCGAGAAGGAAATTAGGTAATCCCCTCTTTTTTAGATTTTTACAAAAAACAATTAACTTAACATGTTCGATTTTTATTTAATATAGTTGGCATTTTACTCTTGAATTTGGGCTAAAACTCGTCTGACATTTTCAAAATTCACCGATGATGTCATATTTTTCCAGCAATGTTTAAATGTCTGACGAGTTTTAGCCCAACACTTTTTCACGCAGAGAGCGCAGAGTTCGCAGAGAGATGCTACATTAAATCTCCGCGAACTCTGCGTTCTCTACTCTGCGTTCTCTGTGTGATTACTCAATTTGAAGGCAGAAAACATTTTGCACTCCTCTTTGTCTGAGAACAAAGGGAGGAGAGCAGAGAATTTGAGTGTTTTTTATGTTCATTGAGTAAAAAGTATTTATTGTAAGTAAGTGGCTGATTGTTAAGAAATTGTTATTGACATAAGCATTGTATTTAATGTTAATTTTGAAGATTATTAATTTTTTTAACAATCTTTCAAAATAAATTGATGACCATGTCGTTTATAATTTGACGTGTTGAAAATACGCACAATTTAATATTTTTTTGCAATAATAAATTAGAATCCCTTATAGTCTTAGGAAAATGTTTGAGTGGTGTTCGCAACCTATTTGAGATTAGTTCGTACTTGATTATGGTTGTTTGATAAAACATCGTTAATTTATATCTGATTACTTATATTTGCATTTCCTTAAGACATAAAGCACAATTTTAAGTTATGAAAAATCTTTTTTTAAAGATGAGCCTTCTAACAGCTCTCTTTACCTTTATACTCACCACCGGCCATGCTCAATTTAATCTTTGTGATGAAAATGGCATTAATCAAGTTACCGGTCAGGCTTGTGTGAATACGATTGTTACTTCTGTTCCTTTCCTGCGAATTATTCCTGATGCCCGCTCGGGTGCTATGGGTGATGTGGGAATTGCGATTTCGCCAGATGCCAATGCGATGCACTTCAATCCTTCTAAGTTGGCATTTGCTGAAAAAGATTTGGGTGTTTCGGCTACTTATACGCCCTGGTTGCGTGCTTTGGGTCTGACGGATGTGTATCTGGCATATCTTTCGGGCTACAAGCGTATTGACGATTTGCAGACGGTGGGTATGGGTTTGCGTTATTTTTCTTTGGGTACAATTCAGTTTACGGATGAGAATGGTCAGCCTTTGGGTAGTGACCGTCCGAATGAGTTTGAATTGTCGGTCGCTTATAGCCGTAAGTTGAGTGATAATTTCTCGGCGGGCTTGGCGATGAAGTATATTTACTCCAGATTGGCAAATGGTCAGACGGTAGAGGATGAAACCATCAGACCGGGGAATGCCGTAGCGGGTGATTTGTCGTTTACGTATCGCGCACCAATCGAAATAGCGGGTAGCGATGCAAGGCTGACCGTTGGTGCAGCGATTACTAATTTGGGTACGAAAATTTCTTATACACAATCTTCTAACAGAGATTATATTCCTACCAATCTCGGTATTGGTGGTGGTTTGGAGTATGATATTGATGATTTTAATTCCATTCATTTTGCTTTGGATATCAATCGTTTGTTGGTGCCTACGCCTCCGGGAGGAGACCCCTTCAGTGAAGAAAATGCAGGTGAAGGTGACCCCAATGTACCGGATTATAAAGAGAAATCCATCATTGCTGCGGCATTGGGTTCTTTTGGTGATGCACCGGGCGGATTTGGTGAAGAAATGAGAGAAAATACTTATTCTGTGGGTATTGAGTATTGGTACGATAAGCAATTTGCAGTACGTGTCGGTCACTTCAATGAGCATAGAACAAAGGGTAATCGTAAGTTTTTTACAGTGGGCTTGGGCTTGAAGTATAATATCTTTGGTCTTAATTTCTCTTACCTTATACCGACCACCAATCAGCGTAATCCACTTGACAATACCTTGCGCTTTTCTTTATTGTTTGACTTTGGTGCCTTCCAAGGCGAACAACCTGTGAGAGGACGGTAGTGATTGAAATGTAAAATGTAAAATAATAAATTCAAAATGTAAAAGTGTCGATAGTGCGCGAGTAACGTATTTTTATTTTACAATTTAAAAAAAATATAAAAGCGCGTTTGCCAATGGCAAATGCGCTTTTTCTTTTTAAGCTAATGATGTTGAGATTTGTTTTTTTAGAATTTGGAATTTGTTTTTTATTACTTTTGCAATATGAAAACGCAATCAATATCTTCGGGCTTTACCTTGTTTTGGAAATTGGTACTTCCTATAACGTGGATTACTTTTTTCGGTACTTTTGTGGGCTTTATTCTGTTGTCGGAAGACGGGGCATATTTGGTATCCGGCGGTGCGGTGACTCCCGGCGTGGTGCGCCTCTTGGCATTCGGATTTTTGGCAATCGGGATATTGCTTTTTTATCTGTTTTTTATGCGGCTCAAACGAGTGGATGTGGATGAAGATTTTTTGTACGTAACAAATTATTTTAAAACCCGACGCTATCCGTATCATAATATTGAAAAGATGACAAGCAATCGCTTTTTTATCTTCAAACCCGTCACCGTATATTTTAAGGAAGCAGGGTTTTTTGGAAAAAAAATAACATTTTTATCCGGTAAAACCTTCAAAGATTTTTTGGTACAGCATCCTAATGTTGCTGCTTTATTACAATAAATTTATCGGTTCATGGTTGGATAGTTCATAGTCGTTATAATTGCTTGAATTTCAACAGGCTCGTAAGTGCCGAAGGTGTACAAGGTTAGACAGATAAGTAGTTGGACAAAAATATCTTAACCACTAAGCGCACAAAGAACACAAAAGTCGAATTAACCCCGTTCTTCAACGGGGCAGGCTACGTAAGAAAACTAAGATAATGTTAATAATTCATTATTAAATACTTTGTGAACTCTGCGCCTATTCGATTTTAGTGTTCTTAGTGCGCTTAGTGGTTCAAATATTGTTAGTTTATTTTTGTCTCATTACTTAGCCAATAAATCGCATAAAAAAAGCCTTCCGAATGGAAGGCTTTTATATAGTGTGTTTTATCCACGATAATTATCGAGATTAGGCTTCATCTTCTGTACTGGCTACTTTTTCTTTTAGTCCTGTAAGTAAGTTTTTTGCTGCTTCCGCTTTTTCTGCAATAGCTTCCTTCACTGCTTCAGTTGGCGTATCTACTTTTTCAGCAATAGCCTCTTTTGCAGCTTCTACTTTTTCTTCAACAGCTTCCTTCGCCGCTTCAATCGGTGTATCTACCTTTTCAGCAACAGCTTCCTTCGCAGCTTCAATCGGCGTATCTACTTTTTCAGCAACCACCTCTTTTGCAGCTTCTGCTTTTTCCTCAACAGCTTCCTTCGCCGCTTCAATCGGCGTATCTACCTTTTCAGCAACAGCCTCTTTTGCAGCTTCTGCTTTTTCCTCAACGGCTTCCTTTGCCGCTTCAATCGGTGTATCTACCTTTTCAGTAACCACCTCTTTTGCAGCTTCTACTTTTTCCTCAACCGCTTCTTTCGCAGCTTCAATCGGTGTATCTACCTTTTCAGCAACGACCTCTTTTTTTGCAGCTTCTACTTTTTCCTCAACCGCTTCCTTCGCCGCTTCAATCGGTGTATCTACCTTTTCAGTAACCACCTCTTTTGCAGTTTCTACTTTTTCCTCAACCGCTTCCTTCGCCGCTTCAATCGGCTTATCCACTTTTTCAGCAACAAGCTCTTTTGCAGCTTCTGTTTTTTCCTCAACAGCTTCCTTCGCTGCCTCAGGCGCATCCTTTTTGTCTACAATGACTTCTTTTGCAGCTGCTTTCGGCTCCGCTGATTTTTCCACCGGAGGAGGAGCGGCAACTTTCGCTGCTTTTTCTTCCATACGCTGTTTGGCTTGTTTGAGTTTTTCTTCTACCTGCACGCGAGTTTTGTGCATATCCTGCAACTTAGTTTCTTTTGATTTGACTCTACCTTTTATGATATTAATCTTAGCATCAAGAAGTTGTGATTCCAACTGTCCTATGCTCGTACTGCCTTTTTTACGTTCTTGGGCATCCAAATCTTCATGGTCGCGTTGGATAGAACGCTCCATTTTTTCGATAGCCTGCACCAGACCATTAAGACGGTGTTGATGCCTGTCAACGGGTGTATTTCCGGTAGGCGAAGGACCAAAACGACGTTCTTTGACAGCTTTGAAAGCTCCGTCAATTCTTTCCCACAACTTCGACCTGTCCTCACGAGTCAGTTTCGCTGACCGAAAATCGCGTTGTATCGTTTTGAGTTCTTCAAAGACCAAATGCAACATTTCACCTTTCTCCACACGTGCATTGACCTCATCCAATGATTTATTGAATTTATCCGTGCTTTTCAAAGAATTAGACTGAAACTCCTCTTCTTGCGAAGAACGCAATTCCTTCAAACGAGAGAACAACTCATTGACCTGTCTTTTGAGCGAGTTGGCATGGTCACGCGAGAGATTATTGTCTTGCATCTGCCCTCTGACCTTATCCCAAAATCCTTTGAGTGTATTCCATTTATCGGCAGAGTAATTCTCTGCACCTTCAATTTTTTCACGCAGTTCCACCAATTCTATCTGATATACCTCATTCAACTTGGAAGATAAAACCACAAAATGCCATTCCGTTTTAGCTCTTTCCACAAGTTCCTCTTTTTCCGCAAATACATTTTCAGGCAACAATCTTCCTGTTGCACTCAAGTCACCTTCGTGATGTTGGTAGCCCGTAGCCGGAAAAGCCATTTCCTTCCCTTCTCTCCATTCATACAATAGCTTCTTGTGTAGATCACTCGTGGCTTCTTCACCATGAAATGTCCAAACATCCGCTTGATTATCTTCTGCCCTAAGTTGAATAGCGATTAATACCTTTCCATCTTGGTCATCCTTACCCCATAATACTAATTTCGTTTTCATAAACAGTTCGTTTGATACCTTTTTGTTCTGTAAAATTACATTCCTCGTCAGTAAATCTAATGTATTAACTTCCTCGTCAAGTATTTTGTAAGTCGCTAAATTACGTTAATTCGTTTATTTGAAAAAATTATTTCGATAATGTAATATTTTTTTGATAAAATAAGTCTCACTTAAATTTAATAATTAAACATCAAATCAGTCTATTTTTTTCATTTTTATGAAAATAAATAATTGATAATCAATTTTTTATACATAAGATATTTTATTTTTATATTTTTTAAATGTTTTTTAAATTTATAAATTAAAAAAATGCTTTATCACCGATTTCTTTGTCACTTTTCTCAATATATCGCACAATAATTCATTTTGAATCACAAAACAATAAGATATTTTATAATGCGATTACTTAGATTTCAGCGATATTTTTAATGCCTAAATATCCGATAATGTAGTGGTCATTAATTTAGATTTTGAATAGGAGAATCAAATAATTAGGCGAGCTTCCTTCAATCGGATATACCTATAAATTGGATACTTTAATAAAATCGGCACTACGGTAAAAAGTGTGAGTCGGTGAAATTCTCTTTCATATTTAACTTCGGAATTGACCTAAAAGCTATAAGGTTTTCGAAAACCTTATAGCTTTGATAGTCGGACTTTACGCTTACCCATACTTTTTACCGTAGAACCATAAAATCTAATGAGGCATGAACTATGAAGCACAAACTAATTCAAAATCTCTGCACCGACAGGTGCTTCTTTTTCCACTTTTTCATACAATCCCATCAGCACTTTTTCGGGTGTAAATGGCGCATCATACTTCAATGTATAATTTGGATTAAAAGCCTTCACAGCATTCTGAATCGCAAAGTACGCACCAATACCGTACATCAAAGGCGGTTCACCGACAGCTTTGGATTTACGAATAGCAAGCGGATGTCCTTCTGTTTCTAAATTTTTGATAATCAACTCTTTAGGCACTGAATAAATGTCAGGAATTTTATACGTAGAAAGTGCGTTGGAGAGCAATTTGCCTTTGTCATTATACAGTATTTCTTCCATTGTCATCCAGCCAATGCCTTGTACTACACCGCCTTCTATCTGCCCGTCATCTATGGGAGTGTTCATCTTTTTTCCGAAGTCGTGGACGAGTTTTACAGCATCAATTTCGTACCTGCCACGCAAGCAATCTACCGTCACCACCGTTATCGAATTGCCATAAACGTGATAGGCAAACGGATGTCCTTTCTCTTTTGCTTTATCAAAATAAATGACCGGCGTAGCATAATGCCCGTTTTCAGTCAAACAAACCCTATCGAGAAAGGCAAGTTGGACGAGTTTTTCCCAATCTATATCCGTTTTTTTATTATTATTAAAAACAAATTCATTTTCGATAGTAATATTAGAATTATCTGATTTTAAATGTTTTGCAGCGGTTTCTATCAAGCGTTTTTTTAGTTCTTTACATGCCTGTTCCAATGCTTTACCATTCAAGTCTGCGGTAGCACTTGCGGCAGAAGGCGAGGTATTGGCAACTCGTGTTGTATTGGTCGTTTCTATTTTAATGCGCTGTGCAGATAGTGATAATTCCGCCATAGCAACTTGCACCATTTTTGTGTTCAGCCCCTGCCCCATTTCCACGCCTCCCGTACTGATACCTACGCTTCCGTCTTGATAAATATGCACCAATGCACGAGCATGATTCATTGGTGTATTGGTAAAGGAAATACCAAAGCAAACAGGCATAATCGCCATACCTTTTTTGTAGTATTTATTTTCGGAATTAAAGGTCGCTATTTCCTGCTCAATTTCTTCGATATTATAATGTTTTAATGTCGTATTCCACACTTTTTGTGCATGACATTTTTCGGCTTTTTGACCATAAGGAAATTCATCACCTTCTTGCAAAATATTACGTGCCTGAATATCTCTCGCAGCAATACCCAATTCATTCGCTGCCCGACTAATCGCTGCCTCCATCACAAACATGCCTTGCGGACCACCAAAGCCCCGAAACGCTGTATTGGGTGGCAAATGTGTGCGGCAAGAATAGGCTGTAACTTCCACATTTGGAACGGAATACATATTAGTAGCATGAAATAAAGTACGTTCCAAAACCGCTGGAGAAAGGTCGGCAGATGCACCTGCATTTTGATGAAAAGTCGCTTCATAGGCGAGTATTTTTAAGTCCTTCGACAAGCCGATTTTATAATCTGAACTATACGGATGTCGCTTGCCTGTCATACGCATATCGTCCATGCGATGCAGCGAATATTTGATAGGTTTTTTCAAAATCTGTGCTGCCAACGCGACGAGTACGCCCCATGCCGTAGCTTGGTCTTCTTTTCCACCAAAACCACCGCCTAAACGGGTCACATCGACCTCTACTTTGTGCATAGGAATACCCAGAACTTTAGCTATCGCTTTTTGTACTTGTGTAGGTCCTTGTGTAGAGGATGAAATTCGGATACTGCCATGCTCCGTTGGGTAGGCATAGGCACCCTGTGTTTCGATGTACAAATGCTCCTGTCCGTTGGTTTCGGTCGTGCCTTCAAAGATGTATTCGCAAGCTGCCCATGCGCTGTTGGTATCTCCCATTTTGAAGGTACGCGGTGGTGCAATCAATTTATTTTTGGCACGTGCTTCTCGCGGGTCGGTGATGACAGGCAACTCTTCTAACTCAATGCTAATCAGCTTTTTAGCTTGTCGGGCAATGTACTCCGATTCTGCGATAATCAATGCAATTGGCATTCCCCAAAAGTGAATTTCATCCTCTGCCAATAGCGGTTCATCTTGAAAAATATTACCAATTTCATTCTCTCCCACGATGTCTCGATGCGTCAAAATTCGGACTAGGCCGGGCAGTGCTTCCGCCTTCGAGTAATCCACATTTTTGATTCGCGCATGGGCGCAAGGCGCATCATATACGAGGGCATACAGCGTACCCGTCCGCACAGGAATGTCATCCAGATAAATGGATTCTCCTCTCACATGTCCAATTGAATCTATATTTTTCATAATATATTTATTGAACCACGAAGCGCACTAAGAACACGAAATCGAGCTAATGCAGAAGAACACAAGGAATTTTCTTAGTAGTCTTTGTTTTCTTTCTCCCGTATAGCTATCGGGATAGTTCGATTTTTGTGTTCTCAGTGTGCTTCGTGGTTTATTTAGGTTACGCAAGCATAGCAATTTCAAATTTTTCGGGGAATAATTCCATGAAATGAGCAAAGACTAACTGCCTCAATAACAGTCGTTTATATTCTTTTGCACCTCTCGCATCACTAATGGGTGCTACCTCGCTTTGCATCACTTCAAGGGCTTCTGAAATGGTATTTTCTGTTAAGTGTTTTCCAGTTAAATAATTACAGGTCTGTTGTAGATATTTCGGAATTGGCGCAACACCTCCAGCTGAAATATGTACCTCTTCGATATAGTCATTTTGTACTGTAATTTGTATCGCTGTATTGACACTTGCAATATCAAGATAGGTGCGTTTACTGACTTTTTCAAAATTAAAATAAGTATCCGAATCGGGTATATCAAAGCTAAGGTGAGTGATATATTCGTCCTCCGATTTATCAAGAATTTTGTAGCCTTTATAGAGGTCTTTTAATAATAAAAAACGAGTATTTCCCGATTTATTTTTTAAATAAATAGTCGAATTTAAAGCAATAAAAAAGGCAGTCAAATCACCTATCGGAGAGGCATTGATGAAGTTGCCCGCGACTGTTCCAATGTTTCTAATCGGCGTAGAAGAGACGAGTTTTAAATGTGCATACAAATTCGGAAATATCTTATTTAAAATATCGGATTCGAGCATTTGAGTGGCATTAGTCGCTGCACCAATGATACATTTTCCACCTTCTTTGCGTATCCCTGTGAGGTGTTTATTGTCCGAAATAAGATTAACACTTGATTCGTAAATTTCATCGTGTTTTTGTACAAAAAGGTCTGTACCACCGCCTACGATTACGTGACCATTCAAAGGTGTAGGTACGACTATCTGACTTATTTTTTTCGGAATATCCATAAAGTATTCGGGTATAAATCCGTGCTGCACCAACCAAGCTACAGGGTTTGCTATATCCTTGTTTTTCAGTTTATTATATACAATTTTCGCTGCCCTTTCGATAGATTTATAGCCCGTACATCTGCAAATATTTCCGTCAATCGCACCAATCACTGATTCATAGGAATTGGGGCGATACGCCAAACATTCTCCGGCAAAAGATACGATAAATCCTACTGTACAAATCCCACATTGCGAGCCGGATTCATCGACCATTGCTTGCTGATAAGGCGTGAGTTTTTCCATATTCAAACCCTCAATGCTGACAATGTGCTTGCCTTGTGCATTACCGAGTGGCGTGATACACGACGTGAGCGATTTGTAGTGCATTTTACCGTCAATCAACTCGCCCATCAGCAAATTACATGCCCCGCAATCACCCTCCCGACAGCCGATTTTTGTACCCACCAAGTGTTTGTGATACCGCACAAAATCCAAGAGGGTCATGCCTTGTGGCTGGTCGGTTTGAATGAGTTGATTATTTAATATAAATGTAGTCATTTTTTACACTTTATGTGGGCAGCTAAAGACAGCCCGTACTATTCAATCAATACTCAATTTTATCTTGACTTTCGCTCCATTTTTTGAAACCTTCTATGGCTTCGTCGCGTAGCATTTGTTGGGTAAATAATTTGCGCTCGTTGATTGGTTTTGCGATTTCTTCGTAGATAAATTGGTCATCAAAATTAATATCCGCAGCATCTTCTTTGCTGTTGGCATAATAGATTTTATCGGGTCTTGCCCAGTAGATTGCCCCCAAACACATCGGGCAGGGTTCGCAACTTGTATAAACTTCACAGCCGTCTAACTGAAAGGTACTCAATGCTTTACAAGCATTTCGTATGGCAACAACTTCGGCGTGTGCCGTCGGGTCATTGTCTGTGGTGACTTGATTGGCACCGCGAGCGATGATTTTTCCGTCTTTGACAATGACCGCCCCAAAAGGTCCACCTTTGCCCGTTTCTACATTTTCTATTGAGAGGCGTATGGCTTCTCGCATGAATTTTTCTTTCATATTTTTATTTTCGTAGCCTGGTGTTTTTTGCTAATCTCTTTATCGAAATAACGTGTCGATATAGCGTGGACACGGGCTGGAAGCCCGTGCTACGGTGCTACGTGTTTTTTACTTTTATGATTTCTGCGGCGATGCTGACAGCGATTTCTGTGGGTGTTTTACTGTTGATTTGAATGCCGATAGGGGAATGAAGTCGGTCAATATCCGCTTGTGCATAGCCTTGTTGGACTAAGGAGGCGAAGAGGGTTTTCATCTTTTCGCTGCTACCCATCACACCAAAATATTTTACTTTTTTATGTATTAATTGTTGGATACACAACTCGTCTGTTTTGTAGCCAAAAGACATCAAAATTACGTAAATATTTTCACCTTCGGGAATGTATTGGTCGATTTTTTTGTAATCAATAACTTGTTTTTTATGAGCAAATTCATTGTGTATCAAAGTGTTAAGCCCCGCTCTATCATCGAATATTTCAACATAAAACCCTAAGTCGCGCATCATTCGAGAGCAAGCCAAACCGACATGCCCCGCACCTATAATATAGACGAAATGCCGAAATCCAAGCGGTTCTTTATAGGTCCATTCGTTTGTATTTTTTTGTAAAAAAAATGAATGTTGTAATATATTTTTATCAAAAAAAACACCTCGCTCGTTCATTTCTATCATACCGAATTGCCCACTTTCGGATTGTTCGACAATATTTTTACAAAAATTTATATATTCATTATTTAAATAATAAAAAGCAATCGTTTGTTCGCCTGAGCAAATCATACCGGAGCGGTCTTTGGCGATATTGGTTTGATGTATTTGGCGTTTGATGAAAGGTTTAAATATGCCTTTTTGCAATAAATATTTTGACAATTCGACCAGCTTATGTTCCATAAAACCACCACCGATAGAGCCACCCATTTCACCGTCTGCACCGACCCACATCTTAAAGCCCTGCCTGCCCGGACTACTGCCTTCGCTGTGTATAACGACCATTAAGACGAGTGGCTTGTCTTGTTCTAATTGGGTCAATATATTCTTCCAAAATTGCACAAGTTGTTGATTTATAGAATTTTAAGTACAATAAATACTATACATGAACCTCAAATCATAACGTCTTTCTGAATTTATTTCAGAATCTCCCAAACTACCAGCACGATGTTAAATGTGGGCTACAAATTTGCATCTTATTATAAATCAACATATTAGAGCATTTTTCATCATTAGTTTTCCATTGACTGGGAGATGCTGAAATAAATTCAGCAAGACGTTTTCTCTTGGTGTTTTTGGATCATGTATAGTGGTATGCCATACTTTTTCATCAGTTCATTTTTCACATCTTCAAGTGGAATCACGCTGTCGGGATTATCTATATAATCCTGATAACGCTTGTCTAATTCAGACTTGATTTCATCAGATAATTCTCCCTGTGGATTTAGTTCTATTCTATTTTTCATCATCAAAAAATCTATATAATTCGGTAATTCACAAAAACTAATGCGACGCAAGCCGGAGGCATTACGCTACGTTTTTTCTGCAATTTACAAGAAATTTATTAAATTCATTTTTTGATGTCAAAAACCCTTAAATTGCGACGATAAAAAATGATTATGCATTTGTACAAATTTAGTGTTTTATTGGGTCTGTTGCTATGTTTTGGTGTTCAAATTTCTTGGGCGAATGATACCCTGACGACGGTGGTGGATTCGGTGGCAACGACTACGGATAGTGTAGCGGTATCTGCCATTCACAACCTTGATGTAGTGGAAGATGCAGGACCTTCTTTTTCCGAAAAATTATTGTCAAATAAAGGGCTGCCTGTGGTCGCGATTATCTTTGCGATTTTTGCTTTATTATATTATACTTTTAAGTCTTTGTCGGATGGTGTAGAGAATTTTCTGGCGCGAGATGAAGGCTTAACCGCCGGTGAGCAATTTGATTTAAAAGAAAAGTTATCACAATATGCCGCTACACGTAATGTACTGAAAATCATTACTCCTGTGATACTTTTGGCTTATTTGCTGTACGTTGCGGTGGTCGGTACGGGTATGCAAGGCTACGTGATGGAATGGCTCAATTTATTGGTTCGATGGGCGCATGTAGTGGCAGGTGTGATGTGGATTGGTGCGTCATTTTATTTTATTTTTTTAGAAAATAATTTGAACAGAACAAAGGGGATTCGTGATGAACTCGCCGGAAATTTGTGGGCAGTACATGGCGGTGGTTTTTACTTTTTGGAGAAATATAAAGTCGCGCCAAAAGAGATTCCGAAGGATTTACATTGGTTCAAATATGAAGCATATTTTACCTTTTTGACGGGTTTTACGCTGATGACGGTGGTGTATTATATGGATGCCAAAGCCTTTTTGATAGACCCTTCGGTGGCGGATATTCCGGTGTGGATGGGGATTATGATTGGCGTGGCTACGCTTGCACTCGGATGGGTGGTATATGACCTGATGTGTCGGTCGCCGCTGATTGAACGGCAAGGTTGGTTTGCGGTCGTAGGCTGCGTTCTGCTAACCGCTTTAGCGTATTTTTTGACGCATGTTTTTAATAGTCGTGCAGCGTATATTCACTTCGGCGCACTCATCGGAACTATCATGGTGGGCAATGTATATTTCAACATCATTCCGGCTCAAAAAGCGATGGTGCGCTCCGCTACGATAGGCGAACCCCTCGATGCTTCGCTTGGTAAAAAAGCCGGACAACGCTCGCTGCACAACAACTATTTTACCTTGCCCGTCATCTTCATTATGATTAGTAATCACTTTCCGATTACCTTCGGGCATCATTATAATTGGGTGATATTGATGGTGATTGGACTGGCGAGTGCGGGTGTGAAACACTACTGGAATTTGGTGGAACGCGGACTGGTGAAAACACATATTTTAGTGCTGTCGGTGGTGACGATATTGTCGTTGGCATTGGTGACTTCTCCGGTGTTTGAGGAGACGATTGATAAGGCAATTCCGGTCTCTTTTGTAGAGGCAAATGCGATTATTCAAAGGCGTTGTGTGCAGTGTCATTCCGCAAGTCCGACCGACGACCAATGGACTTCCGCACCCAATGGCGTGATGTATGATACGCCCGAACAAATTCGTAATATGAGCGATAAAATCATGACCCGCGCAGTGCGATCAAAGACGATGCCACAGGGTAATAAAACGAAGATGACAGACGAGGAACGACTGATTTTGAAACGCTGGATTTTGCAAGGGTCGAAGATTGACCAATGACGGTGGACGAACGCTTTGCTCAACTCATTTGCGTAGATTCTACTCGTCTGACGAATGTTGTTATGAAATGCAGTGATTTATCTTATAAATATTCGCTCTTCACAAAGGAATTCGTCTGACGAGTATTCGCTTAGGCAAAGTTAGGCACATAGCCGATGAACGAATCTAACGCAAGAATAGAATGCGGTTTTCGCGGATTTTTTTGTTTTAAAAATGTCGATAGGACGAGGATAAAATACATTTTTTTTTGGCATGTTTAGAAAAGCGGTTAACACTTTAGATAAACAAAAAATAATGTATCCCGTTTGCTAAACTTTTCAAGTTTGGTAAACGTGAGTATATCACCGAAATTTGTAATCACCTAAATATCAGTGCTTTACTCCTCCGATAGCTATCGGAGACCAAACTTTTTGAAGTTTAGCAAACGGATTTCTAAATGTTGTTTTTCATTTTAAAATAGAATAAAAAAGTGTCAACTACTTTTTCAGGAAATTTAAACATGCAATTTTTTTCATCTTAAAAATAGTGAATATTTCACCGTAAATCTTATCATTTTTTCCATAGCATTTTTGTAATTTTGTAAAAAATTAATACATAAAAATTATGATGCAAGAATTAGTTAAGGACATTGATAAATGGTATGATGAGTATAATAAAAAAGAAGGTGTAGATGAACAACACGATTTTTTGTTGGAAACTTTGAGTGTTGATTTATCGGAAAAATTTAAGGATGAATCAGACTTTGGGAGTTTGGTCATAGATTTTTTGGGCGAGATCATTGACAGAAATAAAAACTATGAAAAAGCCTTACTGTTTTTCAAAAAATATGCTGAATTACAACCGAATTTATATAAAAAAGGATTAAAATATTACGAATCGTATATTGTTGATTATGAGTTATTTAATGATAACATAGCTGGTATAAAAAACATCGTTGATTACTATTATGAGGATGCTTCAAGTGCGATAGATGAGGCATTGACTTTTCAATCCAAAATCCAATATTGGAACTTAAACGAACCCGCCTATCGTATTGCCAAAAAGAATTATATGCCAGTTGCCAAAAATCCAGATTTTATAGGTAACGCAGCATTAGATTATGCCATAACAGTATATGCGGTAGGTTTGCAGGAGGCTTATGAAGTTTACTTGAAAACAGGAGAATTGGACCTCGAAAAAGCAAGGCAGGAAGGACTTGCTTGTGAAATGAGAGAAACAGCATATACCACATTTGAAGATAGTATAAACAAAGAATTTTCCCTTGAAAGGCTAATATCAGAATTTGAGGAGGATAAGACAGATTGTACTTGGAATTTACGGATGTATTTTTATCAATATGCGTACAAAAAAGGCATTTCCTTTGGATTATCAGGGCTTATCTGGCAGGATTTGATGGATTTTTGCTACGAGCATAAAAAAGGTGCTAAGTCATTTGATTCATTTTTCCAACTACGACATAACGCTTATGACGAACATCTGTCAAGTAAGCGGTTTTTGTTTTATCACAGGACACAAGAGATATGTGCGTCTTTGTGGGGAGCGGTATTTGTGTATGATTTTTTGCTTGAAAAAGAAGTCATCAACGAAAAAATTTATCTGGAAGCTATAAAAACTATTGAGGCACTCAAATATCAGGTATTGAAAGGATTTTATCGGACTATCTGGACGACTTCATACATTCACAAAGTGTGGCCCAAACCCGACGGTGTCAGTCAGGTAGCGCATGATGCTGAAAAAGAGATTTTTGAAGCGAGTTTCAGGACTACGGAAGATATGAATCCCTTTATAGCTGCCCACCGCGAAGCCTATGATGCACTGCCCGACCACTACATGCCTCGCCCCGGCGAACGCAAAAGACAAAATTACGAAAAGAAACCACGCACACAGCGCAATCCCAAAAATGATGCTGCCCGAAAATTGCGTAAAAAACTAAAAAAGAAAAAGAAAAAAAGATAGTGACCAAAATCACCTTACATAGCACTCGCGTACTCACATCCGAAGGCTTAACTGACGCAAGCATTTTCGTAGAAAATGGTAAAATAACTGCCATAGAAAAAGGCTTGGCAAAACGCGAAGGCTACACTTTCGAGGACTGCAAAAACGCCGTCATCATGCCTGCACTGATAGACGCACATGTACACATCAACGAACCCGGACGCACCGAATGGGAAGGCTTCGATACAGCTACAAAAGCCGCCGCTGCGGGAGGTATCGGCACGCTGATTGATATGCCGCTCAACTCTACACCTGTCACTACCACAGTAGCTGCCTTGAAGGAAAAACAGTCGGCTGCGAAAGGCAAAATTCATGTTAATTGCGGATTTTGGGGTGGTGTAGTGCCGGATAATGTCGGAGATTTGGATGCACTGTTGGCAGCGGGTGTGTTTGGGATAAAAGCCTTTTTGACACACTCCGGCATTGATGATTTTCCTAATGTGACAGAAGCGGATTTGCGAAAGGCATTGCCCATTTTGAAACGACATAATGTGATGCTGTTGGTGCATTGTGAATTGGATGAAGCACACGAAGATTTGACATTATTGGAGAATAATCCGACGAGTTACGCTGCGTATTTGAAGTCAAGACCGCGAGCATGGGAAGATAATGCGATTGATTTAATGATTCGTTTGTGTAAAGAATTTGACGTAAAAATTCACATTGTCCATCTTTCTTCTTCTAATAGTATTTCTAATATACAAATAGCTAAAAATCAAGGGCTTCAACTCACAACAGAGACTTGCCCGCAGTATCTTTTCTTTAATGCAGAGAATATTCCTGATGCTGCTACTGCCTTCAAATGTGCGCCCCCTATCCGCGAAGCCGAGAATAATGAACAACTTTGGAATGCTTTGAAAAACGGCACAATAGACTTCATCGTAACCGACCACTCCCCTGCCCCACCGGAATTGAAAGCGATAGATTCGGGTAATTTTAAAACGGCTTGGGGCGGTATCGCGGGGCTACAATTCAGCTTGCCTGTGGTGTGGACAAAAGCCAAAGAAAAAGGTTTTTCGATTGCCGATATTTCACGATTGATGACTACGAATATTGCGCGATTTTTGAATTTGGAGGATAAAAAAGGAAAAATACAGGAAGGCTATGACGCAGACTTGGTCGTGTGGCATCCCGAAGCCGAATTTACAGTCACCAAAGACATCATTCAGCATCGACATAAGGTGACTCCTTATGAAAATCTGACTTTATCGGGCGTGGTCGAAAAAACATTTATTGGTGGTCACAAAGTATATGATTCGGGTGCGTTTTTGGCTTTGGGGAAAGGGCAAATTTTGGATAAATTATAAAACGTATTAAACGTAGGGACAGGGCATGCCCTGTCCCTACGTTTAATACGTTTTATAATTCATTTGAAACAGGATGCTTTTTTGGTAAAGTGAGCGGTTTAATATAACGCTTCTCCATACCTAGCTTTTCTGCAATCGCATCTAAACGTTCTTTAATACGAGCCATATCATCTATCCATGCTTGTTGCACTTCGTCCTGCTCGGCTTCACTTAGATTATTAAAATCATCTAAAAGTTTTTTCTCAAATGCCTTTTCGTCTTCTTCCGAAGAAATCTTAGTGAATCTATCAAAACTTTCCTTTATAAATTGATGCTGTATTATATCTTTATTCATATTTCGACATACATTAAAAGAATTTTCATAAAAAACATTCACGTCATATATTTTTACATTTTACATTTATTATTTTACATTTTACATTTCAAAAATAAGCCCTTCCCAACCTCGCAATTCAATTTTATCATTATCAAAAACAGGCGAACTATCGTAATTTCCAAAACTATATTTGAGTGTTTTTCCTGCACATTCGATGTCCTTTAAGTTCACAGTTTCTGCTTCATCTTTATGATTTAAAACAATCACAAATTGCTCGTTTTTGTATGTACGATGATAGGCAAAAATACTTTGATGTTCTTTCAGATATTGCGTATAAATCCCATACGTCCACAATTTATTCGACTTGCGGTATTGTATCATTTTACGATAAAAATGCAAAATAGAATCCGCATCTGCTTCGGCTTCTGCTACGTTTATTGTCGGATAATTTGGATTCAATTTTATCCATGATTTGCCCGTTGTGAAGCCTGAATTTTCGGAACTATCCCAGTGCATTGGTGTGCGGACATTATCGCGCCCTTGTACGTGTACACGCGGCAAAAATTCGGCTTCGGTCATGCCTTTTGCCTGCCAATCTTTCCACGCATTACGGGCTTCTACATCGCGGTAATCATCCATTGAATCAAAGGCGACATTAGTCATACCTATCTCACAACCTTGATAAATATACACCGTTCCACGATGCGTAAGTAATAAGATAGCCAACATTTTAGCGGATATTTTTCTAAATTGTTCATTATCATTTCCATAGCGCGATACGACACGCGGAAAATCGTGATTGCTCAAAAAGATACTGTTCCAGCCCTTCTCGCCCACTGCCTCATCCCATTCCCGAAAGAGGGCTTTGAATCGTACAAAATCCATTGGTCGATAATCGTATTTTCCTTCCGGTCCGTCATTCAAAAACATGTGTTCGAGCGAAAAGACCATGTTGAGTTCATTGCGGTCATCATTCACATAAAGCGATGCTTCTTTTTGCGTAATGCCCGGTCCTTCGCCCACCGTCATAATATCATATTTGGACATCACCTCGCGGTGCATTTCCTGCAAAAATTCATGGACACGCGGACCATTGGCATAGCGTTCTTTAATGGCAAATTGCAAGTCATCGGTCGGTACATCTGCGTATTCAGGTCGCTTGGAAATCAAGGAAATGACATCCATTCGGAAGCCGTCGATGCCCTTTTCAAACCAATAGTTCATCGCATCATAACAGGCTTGTCTGACCTTCGGATTTTCCCAGTTGAGGTCGGGTTGTTTTTTAGTAAATAAATGTAAATAATATTCATTCGTCACCTCGTCATATTCCCACGTACTGCCGTAGAAAAAGGAGAGCCAATTGGTAGGTGGCTGACCGTCTTTGCCTTTCTGCCAGATGTACCAATCGCGGTAAGGATTATCCTTTGAACTGCGAGATTCCTTAAACCATTCGTGTTCATCGGAACTGTGATTGACGACCAAATCCATGATGAGTTTCATGCCGCGTGTGTGTATGCCTTCGAGCATTTCGTCGAAGTCGGACATAGTGCCAAACTCATTCATTATATTGTAATAATCACTAATATCATAGCCATTATCGTCATTGGGTGATTGATAGACCGGACACAGCCAAATCATATCAACGCCAAGACTTTGTATATAATCCAATTTTTGAATAATACCGCGAATATCGCCGATACCATCGCCATTGGAATCATTAAAACTACGGGGATAAATTTGATATACGATACCTTCTTTCCACCAGCTCATAGTCGTGAGTTGTGAGTTGGACGAGTTGCGGGTTAGCGGGTTGCTCGTCTTACATCTTTGTTAAAAATATCGTAAATATAAGGATGTTTTTTGGAATTGATAAACAATGAATTATTCACTCATTCCTTCATTCAAAATTCATTCATTACTTATTTATGCAAACGATACACTAAACCAAGTTGCACACCGGAACGGAGATTTTTTTGCATATCGCGCGTTATATTCGTCAAACCCTGATGATAACGCAGGTCTATACCCAAACGCGGCACCGGATAATACCGGATACCTAACTGTGCCACCACGTCCGTCTTACGAACAGATATCGAATAGGATACCGGAATAGTTGCAGTAGCACCAAAAAAAGAAGTAGTATCTAAGTCACTTGTATTTATCGTAATTTCTGATGATACACCTACGCTATTGCTCTCATCATTATAACTTTCACCTTCAGTCATGAGGCTATCACCGAATAGATTGGAATTTCCGGGAACCCTGCTCAAGTAATAGCCTGCACTCAAGCCCGCAAAAAGCTGAACTTTATGATGCGGACGATAGGTAAGCAAAAGCGGTAATTGTAAATAATGGAGACTAATATCAGCGGTAATGACAGACCTATATACCTCCGTATTGTTCTCATATTGTGCATTCACTTCATCAGTATAATCTACATCGCTATCAATTTTTTTCCGCACATTGGCGTACAGCAATCCGGTCTCTAAACCCACTTTTGGTGTAAAGCGATAATGGGCAAGCAAGCCTGTAGTTGCACCGCCAAAACCCTTGAATTTATCACTGCCCGCCCCTGCAAGCCAACTGTATTCTTGTGAGAATTTTCGTGGTTTTGGAATGGGGTCTATATTTGCAAGTTCTTGATTTTCAGACGTTTGAGGTATCAGTTCAGTGATGACTAAAGTAGCTACACTTGCCGTAGAAATTAGTTTTCTTTTAGCAGATTCGGGGCGGTTTTCTTTTGGTGGCTTGGTGGCTGCCAAGTCCGAAGTGAGCGGTTTTTGGGTGTTCATTGAAACTGTGGGAGTAGCCGTAGATTTCGTATGTCGAGTGATAGCTTCAACGTTTTTAATCACTTCATTAGCCGATGAAACAGCGGAGGTAACAGGCCTGTTGGGAATACCTGCTACCTCACTATTCAAGTTGTTTTCATGATTCTTTTTATCATTAAAAAATAAATTATTATTTAAATTATTTTTATTGTTATAAATATTTTTATTAATTTGTAAATTATTTTCAATAATGTCTTTTTTATTTTTTTTCTGAATAGTATTTTCTGTTGAAGCTGTTATTTTTTCCGGTGTTTGAATCTCTTTATTTGGAGGTAGAATATCTTTCTTAGCAGATACTTTGGAGGTTTCTTTTATGAGACTGTCTTCAGTTTTATTTTCCTGCTCCAATGTGGTATTCGATTGCGGATTTTCAGCTACATTAGCAATAGGCGTATCGGGTGTAGCGGGAGTTGGTACAGTATTTTTAATGACAAACTTATAGTACGTTCCCGCTGATATAAAAAGTAAAAATAAGAGCAAAAACAACCAGCCCCACCTAGGCTTGGGTACAGGTGTGGTGGGCATCTCTTTGTCGAGCATACCTCGCATTTTCTGCCAACCGGAGTCGGTCAGTTGCTTATCAATATCTTCTATGTAATTTTTATCCTGCATGTAACTTATAATCATTATTTTGTTCCAGCATCGCCCTCAATTTTGCTCTTGCAGTAGAGAGGTGCCACTTCGATGTACCTGTGCTAATCCCCAGATTTACAGCGATTTCTGCATGTGTATAGCCTTCTATGGCGTATAATCGAAAGACATCTTTGGTGGCAGGTGGCAGCTTGTCCACCATTTTCAAAATATCTTCAAAAAATAAATTTTGGTAGGCATCTTCGTGTTGCGAATCGTCTTTTTCTTCGAGTACAATGTATTGCAGATATTTCGAATTTTTCTTAAAATAATCCGAAATAGCATGATACACTAAACGCCTGACCCAACCTTCTAATGAACCTTTGAACTGAAAGGTGTGCAGCTTTTTAAAGACCCTCAAAAAACCGTTGTTGACTATATCCATAGCTTGCTCGCGATCATGCGTATGCCTTAAACACATCGCCATCATTTTGGCAAAGTATTTCCGATACAGATGTTCTTGAAAACGCCTGTCGTTACGGATACAACCTTCTACGAGTTCCTTTTCAGACATAGTTGGGCAAGTTCAATTTAGCAACACGTAGGGGCAGGGCATGCCCTGCCCCTACGTGTTGCTAAATTGAACTTAATTATATATTGTTTAAAATTTAGATTTATCCGGTCCTTTAAAGTTTTTCCAGACTAGCACACCCTTGTCGGCTTTATCGTAAAAATCGCCGCAAGTTCGCAAGCCCGCTATGCCGCCTGTTTCGCATTTTTTGGCATGGTCGCAGGTGTAGAGTACGGTCATGGCATCGGAACAATTGACGCAATTGTTGACCTCAAAATAATAGGTACCGTCGAGTTTATAACGGGTGATTTTGGCTTGGACACTGCTCCCTGTCAGATTATCCGCAAATTCTTTTATCCACGGAATATCAACTGCCGGATTGGGGGAATCACATTTGAGCGCATTGTCCGTTTTGGGGTCGGTGGTCTTGTTTGTTGTTGTGTTTTTTGTGTTGTTGCAAGCCGCAAAAGCAATGGGCAAAATAAGTAAGAATAAGTATCTTAACATGTCTTTAAATTTGTTGTAAAAATGAATTTAAAGATAGTCAAATGTTCTTAATATAGTTTGTATTTACCTCATTTTTGTACTTATTGCCTTTCAAATGAATACATCAATGCATCAGCTAAGAGTGGCGCACGCATCGTATCGTTACCCATGATGATTAGTCCAATATTTTGGTCTATTCTTATTTCATCATCACTGATTTCAATATAAGAAGTAGCAGGGAAAAATGAACTTATGGAACTGAAATTGATGTAAAGACTGTCTCCGTATTCAATCAATGAGTAGTCCGTTGTCTCATCACTATTGGTAAGATTATCCTCTATGGATACATCATCATCGCTGAATGTCCACACAATATCTCCGGCATTATACGTTTGGTCTGCCATAAGTCCGCCCGATACCCGAACTAAATCCCAAGATCCGATGATTGGGTCGATATTTTCATCATCTTTCTGACAACTTATTATCAGAAAAAATAATACACAGCATAAAATTGAAATTTTTGTTTTCATAATTGTGTTGATTTTTATTAAAATTGATAGTCAATTAGTTTTAATTCTCGTAGTGTTATAAATGTAATGCCCTTACTTGCCTTGCATTTTGGAAATTCAAGGCATTTGCCCAACTTTCAGCATTACATTTCTAGGGCTACCTTAATTCTTAGTGACATCTATTTTTATATTTTATAATTCTTTTTCAAGTGAAATAAGAGAACCATCAGACAACAGAATAGGTACTAGCTCATTGTCAACCAGAGTTCGCACGACTCCTGAGTTTATTGTCATTATATCATCGTCTATTTCAAGTTTAAATAAGAGGTGATTGGTAGAGACGTTTATATCCTGATAACTGAAGAAGATGCTATGAGTCTGCTCTTCAATGACTATTGAGTATTGATACTCATATTCTTTGTCCAACAGATTATCTTGGATAACTAAATTCTCTTCATCAAAAGTGTATATGATGTCACCGGGATTATAATTTTGACTACCTAAAAGTCCACCTGTCCTTTGAGTCAGATGCCAAGTGCCGATGATTGGATTGGTAATTTCTTTATCCCTCTCACAACTTGTCAGGCAAATTAGCACAAAAAATAAAGCTAATATTTTCGTATTCATGTTTTTTTTTATTTCATTAAAATAACAAACCGAATTTCAAATTGACCCGATTATACTGGTAATCCCGTTTAAAGGTAGAACCATCCCAATTCCGGCGTTCTGTAAAGCTGGCTTTTTGATATTTATAGCCCAATGACATCGTAAAATTCGCACCTGCCGATGCCCCGAATCGGTAGCCGATATTGGGGTTAAACATCATGCCGCCACTGGAAGCAATCATATTCACATTATTATTTGATAAGGTCGTCGCAAATCCATAGCCTACTGATACGGCATAAAAAGGCGATGTATTTTTCTGTGAAAAATAGCCTCGCGCCTCTGCATATACCGGAATGATGTTTTCTCCAAAGCCCAAATGGTAGCCGTCAAAACCAATACCCAAGCCCGTTCCTATCCACCTATTGTGCTGATAACCAACAACATGATGTATGCCCAAACCGACTGTCCACTCATCCCAACGGTTGAAACCCTGCGGCATATTGATGTAAGTTTCGTTATAGATGCCACGCTCCCGAAAATTGTACTCTCGCGTCTTGATGACTTGTGGAATGAAAGCCGCCTGACCGTAAGGTTGCTGTACAATTTTTTTGATTTGTTTTGCAGGAAATTCAACAACCTGACCGCCAAGTATTTCGATTTTTAGGTACTCTTCAGGTTTGTATTCGATGATTTTACCGCGAAATTCGCTGCCGTCTTTGAGGTGGACTACGTCGAGGTATTGAATGTCGTCCGTTTGCGCGAAGTTGATATTCGGCATGAACAGACAAGCGAGAATAGTTATTGTTAATATTTTTATACAATTCATTATTTTATAATGTTTATTTTCCTTGATATTAAACCTTTATTGGTATCTATTGCGATAATATAAGTTCCATTCGCATAGTTTTTAATATTGAATTGTCGGGCATTTTTATCAGCTTCAAGAAGTGTCTTGCCTTGCATATCCAATAATTTAATACTGTGAATGGTCAAGTCAATAGGTATATTTAAATTTAAAATATCTTGTGTGGGATTTGGATAAAGCTCTATCTCAATGTCATCTTCAATAGCTTCAATATCTAAAATGACATTCGCAGCATAAGGAATAGAATCGCACTCTAACAACACCATTTCAAATCGAATATCATCACTAATTTCAAAATCGCGTAATTTGAATAGGACATATTCGAGTTCGTCATTATTTGGAGGTGTTGGTTTGGTTTCTAATTCTTCATTAATGGCTAAAGTATCACCTGCCTGATATGCTATCAGTCCGGTATAAACATGTGTATGGCAAGTATCGCAGTGATTAAATACCGTAACCAGTAAGGTATCTGAACTATTTGGATTCCACACTACTTTTGTAATTTCTAAATCACTGCAATTGGGAAATCGCCAGCTTTGGGCATCTGTATGTTGGAAAATACAGATTAAAAGAAGGGTTAATAATATTTTTGTGTTATTCATAATTTTTTGTTTTGAAGTGTCGTCAGACTGACGGTCTTACTCTGTACATACACAAGCCTCGCATTCTGCCTCCGTAGCAAATCCGTATTGTTCGCAGCCGCTGTATCCGATTTCCGTACAGGCATTCGTCGTTGAATTATAAAACCAACGCATGAAATACGCATCACAAAGTTCTTCGGTTGCAGGAACTTCGGTACAGGCTTCGGGGGCATTTTCACATTCATCTTCACAGGCAAGGCTTGTCAGAAGGACGAATGATAGAAGAAGTAATTTTTTCATGTTTTAAACATTAAATAAATTTAATATAAATATTTTACCTTAACATAATGTCATGTTTGATTTTTATTTAATGTAGTTGGTATTTTGCTCTTGAATTTGGGCTAAAACTCGTCTGACATTTAAACTTTGCCAGAAAATATGACATCATCGGTGAATTTTGAAAATGTCTGACGAGTTTTAGCCCAAATTCGGGAAAAATATCCTATGCCAAATATAAAAATATTTTTATTTTTAAAATATGACATTGTCAAGTTACTCTACACAAATACAAGTCTCACATTCCGCTTGTGTAGCAAAGCCATATTGTTCGCAACCACTATATCCGATTTCTTCACAAGTATTGCTCGTTGAATTATAAAACCAGCGCATGAAGTAGGCATCGCAATCCTCATTAGGAATAGTCTCACTACAAG
Source organism: uncultured Saprospiraceae bacterium (assembly GCA_938028705.1). Taxonomy (GTDB): domain Bacteria; phylum Bacteroidota; class Bacteroidia; order Chitinophagales; family Saprospiraceae; genus JAHDEO01. The sequence continues at coordinate 40,157 of CALIZI010000352.1, forward strand.
TTGCTGTTTGGTTGTCACATTCATTTTCACATGCAAGACTTGTCAAAAGGACGAATGATAGAAGAAGTAATTTTTTCATATTTATATATTTAAATGAAAATAATATTCCCTATTCACATTCACCCGCTACATAATCTGTGATGCCTCCTACGCACATCGCGTGTCCTGCATTAGTATATGTTACGTTATCGCAACCACATACAGGGTCGTACTCATCCGACAAATCTATGAGGCTACACATTTTAGGGATAAAGGTTTCGCATTCTTGTTCACAAGCAAGGCTTGTTAAAAGGACGAATGATAAAAGCAATAATTTTTTCATATTAAAATATTTCAACTAAAGACTTTCAGCCTTTTCTATCAATGTTTTCAATTCTTGTTTGAAGCCATGCGGGTCATTCAAATTGCTAGTATTGAGCCATTGGAGTACATCGCTGTAAGTGCTTGTACCTTTATATTCCGAATCGCGGAGCAACAAGGAGAATGATGCAACACTTGACGTAAAGCGCATAAAATCAGAGGATTGTGTAAAAGTATTGCCCTCGTCGTAGATGTCTAAACTCATCGGTACACTTATATCCGAATCCGGTTCTTTATATCTAAAATCAATATTAAAAGTGGGTACATCTCTATTGAGATTATTCGTAGGAACAATCTCGTACAAGGCGGTGATGTTTTGATTGGCACCAATTTCTCCGGCATCTTTGCTGTCATCTTCAAAATCTTCTGTTTCGAGTAGTCTGTTTTCATAACCAATCAAGCGGTAAGAGACCACATTTTCGGGGTTAAATACAACCTGTACTTTTACGTCTTTGGCTACGGTAAAAAATTTACTATAATCATATATAAATACTTTTTCGAGTTGTTTTGCATTATCAATATATTCATACGTACCATTACCGTTATTAGCGATTTGTTCCAACATACCGTCATTCAAATTCCCTCTGCCAACACCGATGACGGTAATAAAAATACCCAATTCACGCTTTTCCTCAATCAACTCCACCAACTCATCCTGACTGCTTGGACCTACATTAAAATCGCCATCCGTACCAATGATAATACGATTATTGCCATCATCAATAAAATTTTCTTCTGCAATTTCGTAAGCCGTAATGATGCCTTCTGCACCTGCCGTACTACCACCGGCTCCAAGACAATTAATGGCTTTACGAATTTTTTGCTTCTTTGTTCCCGGTGTTGATTCGAGTACGACTTCTGCCGAACCTGCGTAGGTAACGATAGCCACTCTATCCTCATCATCCATTTCATCAACAAAAGTATTGAAGCCCTCTTTCATTAATTCTAACTTATCACTGCTTGACATTGAGCCGGATACATCTATGAGAAATACAAAATTTGAATGTGGCAATTCACCCGCAATCGGTTCGCCTTTGATGCCAATACGTATCAATTTATTGCCTTCCGCCCACGGGCATTCGCTCACTTCGCCGTTCAAATCAATCGGGTGTTGTGTTTGATTAAAAGCATAATCCAAGTTAAAATAATTTATCAATTCTTCGGTACGTATGGCATCTTTGACAGGCAATTGGTCATCCTGCTCCAAGAAGCGACGCACATTGGAATATGATGCACCGTCCGCATCAATCGAAAAGGTGGAGATAGGTTCGTCCGTTACATTTACGAAGGGATTTTCTACGATTTCATTATAATTATCGCCTGTTCCAATTTCAGAATAATCTCCGACGGAGTTGTACAAACTCTCATTAGTAGAACATGCAACGAAAAATAAAGGTAACGCAATAAGAAGGATAATTTTTTTCATAGTCATTATTTGTGGGAATGAATTGATTTTTGAATAAAGGTAAACCGTACAGGCGATTTCAATCGCCATGTCAGAATAATAAAATATATAAATTTTTGTTTTGCAATTTTTTATTTATAAAAAATTGTTCTCACATGGCGACTGAAGTCGCCTGTACGGTAATACTCTATTTCACAGGAATGACGCTCAATTCCTCAAGTTTACTCGGATTTGAAGCATCATATTGATACAATCCGTCACGTCCTACGACTAAAATGACATCATTGGCAAGGGCAATCACATCGTAAGTCGGGAGGCTACGCTCGCGGTGAATTTGGTCTAATTTTTCGGGGTCATCTGCCTCATACACACGCAAACCGCTGTCACCATCGCAGACATATAGTATGTCATCATTGGTAATGGCAAGACCATGAGGGCTGTCCATTGGGTAGGTTTTCAATAGGCTTGGACTCGACAAATTAGAAATATCTATAACATCTAATTGATTATTAAAACCCTCACAAGGCGTACCACCGCGCAAGGTGACATAAGCCACATCATCCTTCACAACCACAGGGTCACAGGCACGCGCATGATTGAACTGACCGCGTAAAGAAGGTGCAGCCGGATTGTCAAGCCCGTAGATAAACATACCACTTTGCGAGCCGATAAACAGGTTGTTGCGATATGGATAAATCGTCTCAATACCCCAACCTAAATTGGTCGTACTTGACCGATTCGGATTAACGGCATCGCTAATATCAAAGGCATTCAAATCATTGTCACTGACCGTATATAAGAAGTCATCTTTCAAGGTAAAACGCGCCATAGAACCGCCCATGCCCGTAGAGCCAAACTGCCCCGAACTGCCACTTGAATTTGAAATACCACCACTATTAGCATCTGCAAACATCAAATCACCCTCAAACCACCAACCACCATTGTTCCAGCGTGGGTCATCGCAATCAATATTTTCAGTGATTTGTCTTTCATCGTAATAGACTAAATGCCCTAAGTCTTCATTCAAACCAAAAGACGGAAATACATCTTCGGTACGGGTGCGTAGCGCAGGATTTTCGGGGTTGCTGATGTCAATGGAAAGCAGGTCAATATAGTTATCAGCATAAAGAATATTGTTCTTCACAGCCATATCCATATTGCCGGGAATTTTGATAAATGCAATGATTTGTGGATTCTTAGGGTCTTGATTGTCAATAACATGTAAGCCTTCGCGGTATTCATTCAGTAAAATATAATTTTGGTAAAAATAGATTTTACCGGGGCGTTCCAACTCGCGGGGAGCTTCAGTTTGGATGTTTCTGCGAATCTCGTCCACAGTGCGATAAACAGGCGTATATTCGATATACGTAAATTCGCCGGTGCATTGGTCTTTAATGCAGCTTTGCAAACCAAAAACGCAAAAGAGGAGTAGAGGGGTGAGTATTTTAAATGTTTTCATATTGTACATATTTTTATGATAAAAATTTTAAATTATATTTTCTTACAATTCATCTACATGAATCAATATACTGTAATCAGGTTCATTTCCATTCATCAGAGAATCAATATGAGGATATGGATTAACCTCTTTTAATTCAATTGAGTAATCTTGATATTCAGCAATCAGCATACTATCAAGGTTGATGCTATTGTAGGTGGCTAATTGAATATCCGTAGAATCAGTGCCTTCCGCGACAACTAATTTCACAACAGCCCGTCCTTCCCAAATACAATCTACTCCGATAGGACAACGGCTATCCTCCGTCACCTCGTCAAATAATATCGTAAAACCACCTGCTGCAAAATCAACCGTCTCATTCAGTTGCAGTTCGTAATCTTCACCAAGAACAATCCCTTCGGTTTCGCAAGCCACTATTGCCGTCAACAGTAGCAGTACATATACATAAAATATAGTTTTCATATTTAATTTTTAAGATTAAAAAAGTGTTATTAAAAACTCCTTACATCCGGTAAGACAGTATGAATTTAAGAAAAGGTTGGGGAAATATTTTATTTTCATAAAAAAATATAAAAGGTATATTTATTTATACATTTTAACTTGACAATGTCATGTTCAATTTTTATTCAATATAGCCGGCATCTATTCTTAAATTTGGGTTAAAACTCGTCTGACATTTAGATTTTGCCAGAAAAAATATAAGGTCATCGGTGAATTTAGAAAATGTCAGACGAGTTTTAGCCCAAATTCGGAAAAAACAATATGTCTGTTGAAATATGAACTCATAAAGTCTTTGAAACGTTATTGCCAAAAACATTTACGAAACCTATACATTTTACGTATTTTCGCGCTTCAAAATATTTAACCACTAAGCGCACCAAAAACACTAAGGTCAAGCAATCGCAGAGAACACCAAGAAAATTCCTTCTTAGATAAGTTTCTGCGTCAGTTCGATTTTTGTGTCCTTTGTGTCCTCAGTGGTTCAAAATAAAAAATATGGATTATACACCAAGAGATATAGAGCAAAAATGGCAAAAGCATTGGGAAGAAAACGATACATATAAGGTTTCTAATCAGAGCGATAAACCGAAATATTATGTATTGGATATGTTTCCCTATCCCTCGGGAGCGGGCTTGCATGTGGGGCATCCTTTGGGCTATATTGCTTCGGATATTTTTGCCCGATACAAGCGTCAGCAGGGCTTCAATGTCTTGCATCCGATGGGTTACGATGCCTTTGGTTTGCCGGCAGAGGAATACGCTTTGCAGACGGGCATTCACCCTGCCGTTTCCACCAATGACAATATCAAACGTTATAATGAGCAGTTGCGGTCTTTGGGCTTTTCCTTTGATTGGAGCCGACAAGTGCGTACCTGCGACCCTAAGTATTATAAGTGGACGCAGTGGATTTTTGCGGAGTTATTCCACCATTATTACGACTATGCGGCGAATAAGGCTTTGCCAATAACCGATTTGATACAAAGCTTTGAAAAAGAAGGCAATACAAATATAAAAGCTGCCACTACACAAGAAGAAACCTTTGATGCGGCAGCGTGGAGTGTTATGTCAAAATCGGAAAAAGAGGAAGTTTTGATGCGCTACCGTTTGGCATATCGTGAGGTCGGTTATGTCAATTGGTGTGAGGCATTGGGAACGGTTTTGGCGAATGACCAAGTGAAAGATGGTATTTCGGAACGCGGTGGTCATCCGGTGGTGCAGAAGGCGATGCCACAGTGGAATTTACGAACTACGGCGTATGCCGAGCGTTTGTTGAGTGGCTTGGAGACGATTGATTGGTCGTCGGCTTTAAAGACGATTCAGCGCAATTGGATTGGACGCTCGGAAGGCGCGCAAATGTTTTTTGATGTGGCGGATTCGGATGCGAAAATTGAAATTTATACCACCCGACCCGATACCATTTTTGGTGCTACATATATGGTCTTAGCGCCCGAACATGACTTGGTCGAAAAATTGACGACAGAAGGACAGCGTGCTGCCATTGACAAATATTTAGAATACGTAAAATCACGTTCTGAACGTGACCGTATGGCGGATAAGCAAGTGACGGGCGAGTTTACAGGTGCTTATGCTATCAATCCTTTTACCAATACAAAAATCCCGATTTGGATAGCCGAATACGTTTTAATCAGCTACGGAACGGGTGCGATTATGGCAGTACCAAGCGATGATGAACGCGATAAAACCTTTGCAGAAAAGTTTGGTTTGGAGATAATTGATGTGGTCGATAAAACGGATTATCCGGGCGCGACATTGAGTGATAAATTGGGGAAAATGATTAACTCCGACTTTATCAATGGCATGGAAGTGCCGGAGGCTATTTCGGAGATTAATAAGCGTGTAGAGCAGATGGGCATTGGTACGGCGAAGGTCAATTATAAATTGCGCGATGCAGGTTTTAGTCGGCAAAGATATTGGGGCGAACCCTTCCCAATTGTGTATGATAAAGATGGTTTTGCGGAGATGTTGCCCTTAGAAGAATTGCCTTTAGAATTGCCGGATACCGAAGATTTCAAACCCGGAAAAGGTGGAAAATCGCCACTTTCGCGTTTGGAAAATTGGGTCAATTCCAAGCCCAGCTACACCCGCGAAACCGATACGATGCCAGCAGTGGCGGGTTCGTCTTGGTACTTTTTGCGCTATATGGATCCGCATAATGATGAAGCATTTGCAAGTCAGGAAGCAGTCAATTATTGGCAAGATGTCGATTTATATGTTGGTGGTTCGGAACACGCAGTAGCGCATTTGATGTATGCACGTTTTTGGCATAAATTCTTGTACGACAAGGGTTTAGTGCCTACACAAGAACCCTTCAAAAAACTCATCAATCAAGGCATGATTCAAGGCGTGATTGAGTTCATTTATATGAAAAAAGAAAAAACCAATGGTCAGGCGCACTTCTTATGTGCAGGATTGGTGAAGCGTGATGACTTATTTAATGAAGTTGCGAAAATACCTATACACATTGACTATGTGCAAGACTACGGTTCAGAAAAATCTTATTTAAATATAAAAAGCATCAAGCAATTTATCGCATGGCGGCCTGAATACGAAAATGCGATTTTTGAGTGTAGCAAAGGTATTTATCAAAACGGAATTTTTACACCAAATAAAGATGCTACAGAAACGAATTTGGTGACACATTCGGAAGTTGGTAAAATGTCTAAATCTAAGTATAATGTCGTCAATCCTGACTTGGTGATTGACCAATATGGTACGGATTGCTTTCGTATGTATGAGATGTTTTTGGGTCCGATTGAAACCTCCAAACCCTGGGATGTGCAAGGTATTAGTGGCGTATCGAAATTCTTACGAAATTTTTGGAATTTATTTTATCAAAATGAAAATTTCACAATAACAGATGCTGAACCAACGAAAGACGAATTAAAAATTTTGCATACCTGTTTGAAGAAAGTAACCGAAGATATTGAGCGTTTTTCCTTCAATACTTGTGTGAGTGCCTTTATGGTCGCTACCAATGAATTAAAGAAATTAAAATGTAATAAGCGTGCGATTTTAAAACCCTTGACGATTGCTTTAGCTCCTTTTGCACCACATATTTCGGAAGAATTATGGTCGAAAATGGAAGGCGAAGGCTCGGTAGTCATGGCGCAATTTCCTCAATTTGATGAATCGTATTTGGTAGAAGATTCCGTTATCTATCCGATTTGTATTAATGGCAAAAAACGTATGGAAGCGTCCTTTTCTGCTACAGCTTCTAAAGATGACATCGAAAAAATTGCTTTGGAATTGGATGGTTTGGAAAAATGGATTGGCGGGAAAACGGTGCGGAAAGTTATTGTGGTGCCGAAGCGTATGGTGAATATTGTGGTAGCCTAACACAAGCTTCCACTCGCAGTGCAAATAGTCGTCGGGATATAAAAAAACAGAAAATATTTTTTGTACTTTTAGCTTTTTAAAATTAGTCAATCGGATATTAATAAATTAAAATGTTTTAAAATTAAATAATTTATAAATTATTCATTTTTAAAACAATAAAAATATTATACAATATTTTTTATTATAAATTAAACATAACAACCTGATTCACTAATCCACTAATTAACTAATACGCTCATATGTATTAAGCGGTGAAAAATGTAAAATGTAAAACACAAAATGTAAAATGTAAAAGTGTCGATAGGACATGAAGTTATTTATTTTTAAATTGTTATATATTTAAAATTTTGAAAATCAAATTATTGTTAAAAAA
>CALIZI010000353.1 GCA_938028705.1 uncultured Saprospiraceae bacterium
TACTTAAAATTTATCCAAATAATATTTGGTAAATTCATAAAATCGCCTTTTGGCAGCTCGGAAAACTATTTTTTGCTCGAATTTTGGGTCAAAAATTTAATTCAAAAAATAGTTTTTTCAAACTCGTGAATGTAAGTTATAATTTTTTGTAAATTAGTTTTTTATAAAAAATATTCACGTTATACACTTTTACATTTATTATTTTACATTTTAATAACGATTTTCACCTTATAGCACAGATGAGCGAAAATCCTTTTACATTCCTTCCTTCAACATTATCACATCAATACATTTCAGTATTATCGTATTGTAAAATTCAAAATTCATTTTTATATTTGCCAAACTCACCAAAAAAATGTAATTTTAAATATTCACCAAATGTCATCCAAGAAAAAATTTGTATCCATACTATCCGATTTCGGATTCAAAAGAGCCTTCGGTAATAGAATCAATACCGTTTTTTTAAAACATGCCTTGCAGATACTCATTCAGGCAAGCATACCCATAGCCGAAGTTCGATTTGAAGACAGAGTATTTGAAGGCACTGTAAAAAAACGACGGGGTGGCTCCTTTGATATTACCTGCACCGATGAAAACGGACGGGTATTTATCGTAGAAATGCAAAGAAGAGAGATTGAGCGATTCATACATCGCGGCAAATTTTATGCCTTCAAGCGACTTGACCGCATGGTGAAAAAAGGAAAGTATAAATTTGACGACCTCAAAACCATTTACCTCATATCATTCTTGGAAGGTAAGGTGTATCCTACGGTAGAGTTTCATCACTTTGCTTGTCTTAGGAATCAACATGGCGAGTTGATAGATGACCAAATCACTCATGTCATCCTCGAACTCGAGAAATGGAACAAAACCGAAGAAGAACTCGAAACAGATTTAGATAAATTAATATTTCTTATGAAATACACAGACACAGCCACCGTAAATGACCCCATACCCGAAGTCATCACCAAGACAGAGTGGATGAAACACCTTTTGCACACACTCGAACTGGAAAACTTAACAGATGCTGAACGCGATGCTTATGAAAAAGATGCAATTAATACAGCACTTGCCATTTCCATAGAAGAACGCGACGAAAAAGAAAGACAAAAAACTGCCCAAATGAAGTTGGAAGCCAAGCAGATGAAACAAGAAGCCAAGCAGATGAAACAAGAAGCCAAGCAAATAGAACAAGAAGCCAAGCAGATAGCCAAAAAGAACGAAAAAACAAAAGACAATTTAATAGAAAAGCTATTAATCATGGGAACAGACTCCGACCAAGAAGTAGCCGATTTTTTCAAGGTAAGTATAGAAAGAATACAACGCATCAAACAACAATTGAAAGATAAGTAACTTCAAGAGTACCCACACACTATGCACAAATCCGGTTTTGTCAATATCATAGGTCGCCCCAATGTCGGTAAATCCACGCTCATGAATGCCCTTGTTGGTGAGCGCATGTCGATCATTACCAACAAGCCACAAACCACCCGCCACCGCATCATTGGTATCGTCAGTGATGAAGATTATCAGGTCGTATTTTCCGATACACCGGGCATCATCCGCGACCCTTCCTACAAAATGCACGAAGCCATGAACCGCTTTGTGGACGGCTCATTCAAAGACGCTGACGTGATGCTTTTCATGACCGACATGACCGAAACTTATGAGGACGATGACCCCATTTTTGAAAAATTAAAAAAAGTAGAAGTACCTGTTTTTTTACTCATCAACAAAACCGACCTTGCTCCGCCAAAGGAAGTTGCCCAACTCATTCTAAAATGGGATAAGCGATTCAAATTCAGTGAAATATTTCCCATTTCAGCCCTCAAAAAACACAATACCAAACCACTCTTCAACCTCATCGTAAAAAACATGCCCGAAGGACCGGTCTATTATCCAAAAGACCAACTCACCGACAAACCCGAGCGTTTCTTCGTCTCCGAAATCATCAGAGAAAAAATATTACTACATTACAAACAAGAAATTCCTTACTCCTGCGAGGTACTTGTCGATTCCTTCAAGCAAGACCCAAACAAGCCCCTCGTCCGCATACACGCTACGATATACGTCATGCGTAAAACCCAAAAATCCATCATCATCGGGCAGGGCGGCGAATCCATTAAGCGTATTGGCATAGAAGCCCGAAAAGACATCGAAACATTTATACAGCAAAAAGTGTTTCTTGAATTGTTCGTCAAAGTCCGCGACAACTGGCGCGACGACGATAAATCCCTCAAAAAATTTGGATATAATTAGTAGTAGTGGAGAGTAAAGAGTGGGAGAGTAAAAGAGAAAAATTTTCTCTGCTACTCTCCACTCTCTAACTCTCCACTCTCTAACTCTCAACTCGAAAACAATGAATGAAATTAGAAAAATAGCGATTATGACATCCGGTGGCGATGCGCCCGGTATGAATGCTTGTGTTCGGTCATTGGTGCGTAGTGCCGGTAGCCACAAACTCCTGATAGACGGCATTATACGCGGCTACGAAGGCATGATAAACGGTGATTTTGAACCCATGAGCGCACGCTCCGTAGCCAACATTATTCATCGTGGCGGCACCATACTCAAAACCGCAAGAAGCAAAGAATTTCGCACCAAAGAAGGTCGCCAACAAGCTTACGAACAACTCAAAGTCAACCACATAGATGCCGTCGTTGCCATCGGCGGAAACGGTACATTTACCGGAGCGGATATTTTTACAAAAGAATTCGGCATCCCCTTCATCGGCATTCCCGGCACTATCGACAACGACCTCTACGGCACCGATTACACCATAGGTTTCGATACAGCCGTCAACACCGCCATAGAAGCCATTGACAGAATCCGCGATACCGCCGACTCCCACGACCGACTCTTTTTCATCGAAGTCATGGGGCGCGACAGTGGCTACATTGCCTTATATACCGGCATCGGCGTAGGTGCAGGCAACATCCTTCTGCCCGAAACCGACACCGATTATGACGAGTTGGTCAACGTACTAAAAGCAGGAGTCAAGCGCAAAAAATTATTCAACCTCATCATCGTTGCAGAAGGCAATAAAACCGGAGGTGCCATAAAAATCGCCGAAGAAGTCAAAAAGCGATTTGACCACTACGAAACCAAAGTCACCATCATCGGTCACTTGCAGCGCGGCGGCGCACCAACCGCAGCCGACAGACTACTATCCAGTCGCCTAGGTTATGCTGCCATCGAAGGTTTGATGAATGGCGAGCGCAACGTCATGGTAGGCATTATCAACCAAGAAATTGTTTATACGCCTTTAAAAGATGCCATTACGAAAGCTAAAAAACTTAATCCTGACCTTGTTAAAATGTCCGGTATATTAGCAACTTAGTTTATGGAGTTGATAGAGTTTATGAAGTTGATAGAGTTTATTAGAAATTAGTTTAAAATACGGCATGTTTAGAAAAGCGGTTGACACTTTTATTTTCAAATTAAAATAATTTAAAATGTAAAATAATAAATTTAAAATGTAAAAGCCGTAGGACGCAATTCAAATAAATTGCTCTTAATAAATTGATTTTTAAATAAAAATATAGTAAAAAATATTTAATACATATACTATCGACACTTTTACATTTTACATTTATTATTTTACATTTATTATTTTATATTTTACATTTCAAAAAAGTGTCAACTACTTTTACCATAAATTTAAATATGCCTAAAATACCTATTAGATTATCGAACTAACGAGGTCTTTTTTTTATTTTAAAAATGCTTTTGCTGGACATCGTAGCACGGTGCTTCCAGCCCGTGTTCTCTCTAATCGATACGAGGTCAGTACCTTATAGTTTTCAGGTTCCTTTAGCGGTTCCTTACCCACTCCCGAAAGCTTTCGGGATAAATATGTGGATATGTAGAATATATCTTCTGGCATACTTCATCAACTCAATCAACTCAATCAACTCCATAAACCCTATAAACTCACAAACCAATTGACTAACTTTGCATACAATTTTAGACAACCATGAACCAAAAACTATGAACCATGAACTGATAGTACTTTATATATGAAAGCCTTAATACCGGTAGCCGGTGCGGGTACACACTTGCGCCCCCATACATATACGCAGCCTAAGCCACTCATTCCGGTGGCAGGTAAACCTATTATTTCCTACATCATTGATGAATTGGTGGCGGTCGGGATAGAAGATTTTGTATTTGTGATTGGTCATTTGGGCGAAAAAATCAGGGATTATGTAAAAGAAAAACATCCCGATATTCGACAAGAATATGTCCATCAAAATACCCGTCAGGGACTTGGACATGCGGTGTGGACAGCGCGAGAAGAATTGAAAGATGCAAAAGAAGTATTTATTGTCTTGGGCGATACCATATTTGATGTAGATTTTAAAGAAATTGCCGATGCGCCACATTCATGTTTGGGTGTAAAAAAAGTAGAAGACCCGCGCAATTTTGGCGTAGCCGAACTCAATGAGCATGGTATGGTCTCGCACGTAGTCGAGAAACCGCGTATTCCAAAATCCAATTTGGCTTTGGTGGGTTTATACAAATGCAAGGAGGTAGCTGAACTGATTGCGGCATTGGAGTATATCGTTGATAACAATATCAAAACCCTTGACGAGTACCAACTCACCGATGCCATTATGCGGATGATAGAACAAGGCGTGACGTTCAAACCCTGTACGGTCAAAAATTGGTTTGATTGCGGACAAAAAGACATCTTACTCGAAACCAATGCCATGTTGCTCAAACGCGGTGGTTTTGCGTCCAAAGAAATACCTTATTATAAAGACACGATTATCATTCACCCCGTCAACATAGGTAAAGGCTGTCGCATCACCAACTCTATTATTGGTCCGAATGTGACGATTGGTGAAAATGTCACGATTGATTATTCTATTGTCAGAGAATCCATTATCGGAAGTTATGCCTCTATACAAGAAGTGGTTTTGCATCATTCAGTAGTAGGTAGCGATGCGGCTATACGCGGATTGAGCCAAAGCCTTAATATAGGTGATAATACAGAAATTGACTTCGGGAAGGTTTGAGTTGGTGAGGAGTTGATAGGGTTTATGGAGTTTATAAAGTTTATAAAGTTGATTGAGAGAGAGATTCTGCGTATCCACATATTTATCCCGAAAGCTTTCGGGAGGGAGTAGTGAACCGAAAAAAGAACATGAAAACAATAATGCACGGACTTCGTATCATTATATGTGGAAAACTGCAAAGGGTATCTTGCGAGAACATCAAGCAAGAGCATTTTTAATAATAAAAAAAACTTCATTGGAAAAAGTGGAAAACCATATTTAAAATTATGGAATCAAAACTTCAAACACAATACGATAAAATTTATACTTATTTCAAAAGCACAAGCGAACCGTTTGATGATTTGCAATGGGAGGGAAATATTTTGATGGTTTACCATGAAGATGAAGTTATTGAAGAATATACTTATTCAGATTTGCTCGAGATTATTCCTGATTTTCAGTAAAATATAGGTATGTTTAGAAAAGCAGTTGACACTTTAGATAAACAAAAAATAATGTACCCCGTTTGCTAAACTTTTTGAAGTTTAGTTAAACGGAGTACCTAAATATTTTTTTATTTTAAAATAAAGCTAAGAATAATAAAAATATAATAAATATGATATTTGAACTTAACGAAGAACAGTTAGCGGTAAGAGAAGCGGCGAGAGATTTTGCTCAAAACGTTTTGAAAGAAGGTGTAATTGAGCGCGATACGCACATGACTTACCCTAAGGATGAGGTACGTCAAATGGGAGAACTCGGTTTTTTGGGGATGATGGCTGACCCGCAGTATGGTGGTGGTGGTATGGATACGATTTCTTATGTATTGGCAATGGAAGAAATATCGAAAATTGATAATTCGTGTTCCGTTATTATGTCGGTCAATAATTCGTTGGTGTGTTGGGGTTTAGAGACTTTTGGCAATGAAACACAGAAAGCCAAGTACCTGTCCAAACTCACTTCGGGAGAGTGGATTGGGGCATTTTGTTTGTCGGAACCAGAAGCCGGAAGTGATGCTACGAGCCAACGTACAACGGCAATAGACATGGGCGACCACTACCTGTTGAATGGTACAAAAAACTGGATTACCAATGGCGGTACATCAAAGGCACATCTTGTGATTGCACAGACGGACGCAGAGAAAGGACACAAGGGTATCAATGTCTTGATAGTGGAGACGGATTGGGATGGTGTAGCGGTTGGTGCAAAGGAAGATAAGTTGGGTATTCGCTCGTCGGATACGCACAGCATCATGTACAACGATGTGAAAGTGCCAAAGGAAAATCGCATTGGTGATGACGGTTTTGGGTTTAAATTTGCGATGAAAACACTCAACGGCGGACGCATCGGTATTGCTGCTCAGGCACTCGGTATCGCTGCCGGAGCTTATGAACTTGCGCTGGCGTATTCGCAGGAGCGTAAGGCATTTGGTAAGCCAATTTCTAAGCATCAAGCCATTGCATTTAAGTTGGCGGATATGGCTACCGAAATCGAAGCGGCACGTATGCTTGTCTATCGGGCAGCATGGATGAAAGACCGGGGCATGGACTACACCGCTGCCGCTGCTATGGCAAAAGTTTTTGCTTCGGAAGTGGCGATGAAACACACCGTTGAAGCCGTACAAGTGCATGGTGGCTATGGTTTTGTGAAGGAATATCACGTAGAGCGATTGATGCGCGATGCGAAGATTACGCAAATCTATGAAGGTACTTCCGAAATCCAACGTATGGTCATTTCACGACAAATCTTGAAAGGAGACACCTATATTCCGGTTGTCGCACCTGCTAATGCAGTAATGCAATGAGTGAATGAGTGAATTTTTTAATGTATATACTGCTTTATGGTTAGATTGTTACATTGTTTTATATAGCCAAAATCAAATCATAAATACCTGTTTATCAACAATATAGCAATATAACAATGAAACATTTTGTAAAATAAAAAGTATAATTTTAAACCTAATACAGTATAAATGAAATAATTATTGCATTAACGCATTACAATATTATCGCATTTTACATTCACTCATTCACTGACCCGTTCTGAAATCATCCAACTCGCCGACTTATCCACAATAATGGCGCAACGACCCAAGTGCTGTCAGAATTGGAAGAAAGCGGTTTTATCCGAGAATACAGCCCCTTCGGTAAAACCAAGCGTCAGAGTTTGTTTCAACCGGTTGATTTTTTTTCACTTTTTCATTTAAAATTTATTAAAAACGCTCATTTTACAGAAGATGGCAACTGGCTTGCTGCTCTGGAAAGTCCGGTTTATCGCGCTTGGAGTGGCTATGCTTTTGAGCAGGTTTGTTTGGCGCATATTCCGCAAATCAAAAAGGCATTGGGCATCAGTGGCATCTATTCCCGCTCTTCGTCGTGGAGAAGCAAAGACGCAAAAGACGGCACACAGATAGATTTACGGTAGTGCTGCACATGTAATGCTATTGAACCACTAAGCCCACGAAGAACACGAAAATCGAATAAACGCAGAGTTCACAAAGTGTTTCTAAGTATTTAATAATGAATTTCTTACGCTCACTTAGTTTTCTTACTTCGTATTTTCGACCCTTGTGTTCTTCGTGTCCTTTGTGGTTACAGCATTACATGAGTAACACTACC
>CALIZI010000354.1 GCA_938028705.1 uncultured Saprospiraceae bacterium
ATCATGTTCGATTTTTATTTAATATAGTCAGTGTTTGTCCTTGAATTTGGGCTCAAACTCGTCTGACATTTTCAAAATTCACCAATGAACTCATATTTTTTCGGTAAAGTTTAAATGTCTGACGAGTTTTAGCCCAAATTCAAGGACAAATACTGACTATATTAAATAAAAATCGAACATGACATTGTCAAGTTGGGTGCAGGACAAATCTTCAATTTGAAATTAAAGATTTGTCCTGCACCCGTCAAGTTATTCTGAAAATAAATAATTTATAAATTTAATATTTTTTTTCAATAAATCCATTTCACGTCCTATCGCTCCCTTTTACATTTTACATTTATTATTTTACATTTTATATTTTTCACGCTTTTAGTCTATTCATTTGATGCCTAAATGCAGAGCTGAATAATAAGTATAATTTTTTACCGTCATTCACTCGTATGCGTTCTTGCGTAACCTGTTTGGCAGGTGCGTTTTTTATTTTTTTAAATAATTTGGTATAATACACATAAGCCAAATACACACCAAATCTCGCGCTTTTTGGTAATTGAATAATGCCCTCGTAAGCATGGTCAAAGTCGGCTTTGATGTCTGCTTCTATTTCGGCTTTGGTGCTGTTGTCGAATGTCGTGAAATCAACACCGGGAAAATATACCCGTCCGCGCTCGTCGTAATCACTTTTCATATCACGCAAAAAATTAATCTTTTGAAAAGCTGCGCCAAGACTGCAAGCATGTGGTTTGAGGCGTTCATATTCTGCGTTATCATTTTTACAAAAAACCTTTAAGCACATCAAACCCACTACTTCTGCCGAACCATAAATATAGGTTTTATACAGACTATCATTATAACTACTGAAGTCCAAATCCATTGCCATACTATCCAAAAACGGGTCAATCAAATCGCGTCCGATACCATACTCCCGCGCTACTTTTTGAAACGAATGCAAGACAGGATTCAGACTAATGCCTTCTTCAATTGCCTTATACGTATCTGCCCGAAACCTATCCAACAATTCCTTTTTCGGATATTCGTGAAAAGTATCCACAATCTCATCCGCAAAGCGCACAAAGCCATAAATCGCGTATATCGGCGGACGCAATTCTTGACTGAATACCCGAATACCCAGCGAAAAAGAGGTACTGTAACGCTTGGTAATCAAAGCACTACATTCATCGCAAGTGGTGTCGTATAAGTGCATCATATTTATAATGAATGAATGTTGAGTTTTGAATGAATGTCGAATGAATAAATGCTTTAATGCGATAATGTTGTAATGCAATAATAATGAATGAGTGGATTTTGAATGAGCAATTATTAACCATTAATCGTTCACCATTAACCATTACAAACTAAATTCTTTTTTTATTTCTCCGGCAACCACCTGACCTGAAATCAGGGAAGGCGGCACGCCCGGACCGGGGGTGGTCAATTGACCGGTAAAATATAAATTGTTGACCTTGCTGCTTTTCATTCGGGGCTTTAGGATAGCCGTTTGTCGAAGTGTATTTGCCAAGCCGTAGGCGTTACCTTTGTAAGCATGATAATCCTGCTCAAAATCTTTGTGTGCATAGCTACGTTTATAGACAACGGCATCGCGTATGCTTTGTCCGGTCAGTGTTTCTAAACGATTCATTATCAACTCATAATAATGCTCGCGAGTGGCTTCTGTATCTTCCAAATCGGGGGCAAGCGGTACCAGTAAAAATAGATTTTCACTGTCTTCGGGCGCACACGAAGGGTCAGTTTTGGAGGTGCAGCAAGCATAAAAAAGCGGCTTTTCGGGATAGGCGGGCTGCTCATAAATATCTATGGCGTGTTGTTTGAAATCTTCATCAAAAAATAAATTATGATGTAGCAAGTTATTTAATTTTTTATTAATACCTAAATAAAATAAAAGCGATGAGGGAGCCATGACACGCTTATCCCAATATCGCTCATCATACATACGTGCGCGAGGTTCAAGCAGATTTTGTTCGATGTGGTGATAATCGCCTCCGGCTACAATAATATCGGCATCAAACTCACCTGTATCGGTCACAACTTTTTTTGCCGAGCCATTAGGCACAAAGATATGTTTAACTTCTTGATTTAACTGAATTTTGACACCCAATTCCTTAGCAAGACTGACCATGCCTTCAATGATTTTGTGCATACCACCCATCGGATACCAAGTGCCAAGCACGAGGTCGGCATGATTCATCAGGCTGTACATGGCGGGCGTATTTTCGGGTGTTGCACCCAGAAATAAGACCGGAAATTCGAGCAATTCAATCAGTTTAGGGTGCTTAAAAAGTTTGCGAACATGCGCTGACATTGAACTAAACATTTGGAGACGAAAGAGCGATTTCAGTACACGCATATCCGCAAATTCCAAGACAGAACGTCCGGGTTTATAGACAAATTCATTGATGCCTACTTGGTATTTATATTCTGCTTCGCGGAGAAATTTATCCAGATTTCTGCTGCTTCCCGGTTCATAATGTTCAAATAATTCGTATAATTTTTCCCGTTTTGCAGGGATATTCATCACGTCATTTTCACCAAAAAAAATACAATATGCAGGGTCGAGTCGTACTAAGTTATAATAATCCGAAACCTGTTTGCCAAATTCCGAAAAATACTTTTCAAATACATCCGGCATCCAGTACCAACTTGGTCCCATATCAAAGGTAAATCCCTGTGCTTCAAACTTTCGCGCACGTCCACCCGCAAGACTATTTTTTTCAAGAATAGTCACATCGTAGCCATCCCGTGCCAAAAAAGAAGCAGCAGATAAACCCGCAAAACCGGCTCCTATGACAATAACTTTCTTCGACATATAACTGAATAAACTCCAAATTTCAAGCACCAAATTCCAATGGAATATCGGGCATGTTTAAATTTTCTGAAAAGGTAGTTGACATTTTTTTATGCTATTTTAAAATGAAAAACAACATGTAGAAATCCGTTTGCTAAACTTCAAAAAGTTTAGCAAACGGGCTACATTATTTTTTGTTTATCTAAAGTGTCAACTGCTTTTCTAAACATGCCGAATATTAAATAAAATATATATAAATTAGGATTAATTTTTCAAAATATTTCAAAATATTCCGGCTTGTTGATTCAAATAATTAAACAAACAGCAAATATTTATTTTTGTTTAAGTATTACTTTATTTTGTTAAACAAAAATATTTTATCTACAAGATATACCTTTTCACATATATTTGTTGTTTATTGTGAATAAAATTGATATATTTGTCTTATTATTTATTTTACATTTTGAAAAAGAAAAAATAAAACGATTAGAGATTATATTATAAATAGTTCATAATCAATAATTTGAAATAGATTTTCACTTCGATATTATATATTTCTTTAAATATTGCCTTGCCAAATAATCTGTAATTCTGTGCTGTATATTTTTATCGGGTTTGGAATAAATCGTGTACACATACGCAAATATCATGCAGCTATCACCACACGATATAATGAAGTGAATCGGTTGTGTCAATTGAAAATTAAAAAAATTTTATCAAGAAGCTCTGTCTTTGGAGTCCTCCAAATGTTTCCACATATTGGGAACTGAAGTCCGCTATTTATAGCGGGCTTTTTTTAGATTTTTACAAAAAAATAATTATATGTTTTATTTTATTAATAAAATTTATTTAATTGATTATCAATAAGTTACATTTTAAAATCGAAAATTTAAATTCCCTGATTCCTATTTTTTCAAAGTCTAAATGAAGTAATACAATAAGATTTTGTATTTTCACCTTATGGGATTGACAATACATTATGAGGGCAGATTCAAAAAAGGCGCATCGCTGCCCGATATGATTGAAGAGGTAAAAAATGTAGCCGAAGTACATCAATGGAAATATCATATTTATGAGACTGATTTTCCGGCAGATAGCTTGGGTAAGGAGGAGTATAACGATAAGATATATGGTATCCACTTTACACCGCCGGAATGCGAGTCGGTGCAATTTACCTTCCTCTCCAACGGCAGAACAGGCAGTGCTTTCGGTTTGAAGCACTTTGCACAAGATAAAGATGCACCGCAGTATGAATATCTCCATTGGTTGTTTACTAAAACACAATTTGCAGGACCGGAAATTCATGCTTTTATTGTACACTTATTTCGTTATATGGCAGATAAATATTTTGATGAATTTATGGTAACGGATGAAACAAAATATTGGGAGACTAATGACGAGGAGGAACTCCGCAAGTTATTTGGTTACACAACGGCAGTGATTGAGGGCTTCCGCAATGCTTTTGATACTTTTGAACCGGAAGAAGACGAGTCAATTGAGGATTATATCAAACGTCTATTGACGCGGGTGTTGAAGAAAAATCCGAGACCGGAAGGATAAAAATACCAAACATGGACTGCTCAATGTCTTTTAGATGCGAAAGTTGTTTAGAATATCATCGACTAATTGACAACATATTCGCTTTCAGCAAAAGGATTCGTCAGACAACTGCACTCTATAAAAAAATGCAGTCAGCCATTCCTTTGAATAGCTGCCTGCTTGTCCTGAAAACATACTTCTTTGTATGTGTGGTCTAAAAACTATTTGTACCTCAAAGATGCAGCTTTATGATACATCGGGTGAGGTATGTTTACCAAAAAATCAGGAAGCTAAACTTTGTCTTTATTCATAATTACCTTTAAAATTAATGTATAAGTATTTGATTCATAATTTTTTAAAATAAAAAATATACAAATCCATATTTTAAAAAATTAGTAGGCTAATGACTTTGATAAATTTTATTTTTTTATAAAAAAAAGTGATTTGACCTAAAACTTGTCAGACATTTTCAAAATGTCTGACAAGTTTTAGGTCAAATTCAGAACGAAGTGCCTTATTTATATTCAATAAAAATTTAATTTAACATTATCAAGTTAAACCTTAATTTCCTCGCCCGTCCTTGTCCTTCACTTTAATATCTAATCTATACCGATTTTTACAAATCATTGTTTAACTTTGTCATATTTTAATGGTAAACAGAGGGATAGAAAACATGAGAGTGTTCAGAAAAGTGTGTCACGCAGAGGGCGCAGAGTTCGCAGAGGTCTGATAATCAACTCTCTGCGAACTCTGCGTTCTCTGCGTGACACAGAATATTGAACAGTCTCAAAAACATCCACTAATAAGTTTGCCATATACATTGTCTAAAATACTATTATGAATGCCAAAATCGCCGGTATCGGTTTTTACGTTCCCGAAAGAATTGTGACCAATGAAGAACTTACCGAAGTCATGGATACCACTAGTGAGTGGATAGTCGAACGAACAGGTATAGAAGAACGCAGGTATGCTGAAAAGCACAAAGATACCACTTCTACTATGGCAGCCGAAGCCGCCAAAATCGCCATAGAACGCGCTGGACTGACCGCCGAAGATATTGATTTTATTGTCTTTGCGACCTTGAGTCCTGACTATTATTTTCCGGGTAGCGGTGTGTTGTTGCAACGCCATTTAGGGATCAAAAACATCGGTTGTTTGGATATTCGGACGCAGTGTACGGGCTTCATTTACGGTATTTCTGTGGCTGACCAGTACATCAAATCCGGTATGTACAAAAACATTTTGGTCGTAGGTGCCGAACTCCACTCGGCAGGTCTGGATTTTTCGACACGCGGACGGAATGTAACGGTCATTTTCGGAGACGGCGCAGGGGCGGCAGTGCTACAAGCCACCGAAGAAGACAAAGGTATATTGACCACCAACCTTCATGCCGATGGAGAGTTTGCCGAACATCTGGCATACTTTAATCCCGGCACACATGGCGGAGTTTTCTTGGGTGATAAAAGCGACCTGACTTATGAAGGAGAACCCGAATTTGGCGGTATGCACCTCACGCAGGAAATGATGGACAAAGGTGATATATTTCCACACATGAATGGCAGATATGTGTTCAAACATGCTTGCGAGAAATTTCCGGCAGCCATAAAGGAAGCCTGTGAAGCCACCGGACATACACCCGACGACATCAACATGCTTATTCCCCACCAAGCCAATTTGCGTATCAGTCAAATGATACAACTCGGCTTAGGTATTGAAGATGAGCGAGTATATAATAATATTCAAAAATATGGCAACACTACTGCCGCATCTATTCCTATTGCCCTCTGCGAAGCATGGGAAAAAGGCTTAATCAAAGATGGTGACTTGGTCTGCCTTGCCGCCTTTGGTAGCGGATTTACTTGGGGAGCCGCATTGATCAGGTGGTAGTTTATAGAGTTTATAGAGTGATTAGTTGATTGGATAATTAGTTTGTGAAGATATTGATTTTAAAATAATTATAAATTAAATATTTTAATTTTATAAATAATATCTTGACAATATCATGTTCTATTTTTATTTAATATATTTGGCATTTTGCTCTTGAATTTGGGCTAAAACTCGTCTGACATTTTCAAAATTCACCGATGATGTCATATTTTTCTATCAATGTTTAAATGTCTGACGAGTTTTAACCCAAATTCGGAAAACACACCCCATGTTAAACACAAACATATTTTTATTTTTAAAACATGATATTGTCAAGATATAATGTCGTTTACCTAAGCCCTTTTTTGAATATAATTTACTTTATCAACTTCATAAACCTTATAAACTCTATAAACCTTATCAACTTCATAAACTCTATCAACTTCATAAACCTTATAAACTCCACAAGCTCCACAAACTAAAAAGAATGACTTACGAACAAGCGATGGCGGAGTTGCAAGAGATTGTCAATGGTCTTGAAAATGAGGTGATTGGCATGGACGAATTGTCTGAAAAGATGAAGCGTGCTACGGAATTGTTGCAACATTGTAAGAAGAAGCTACACAAGACGAAAGAAGAATTGAATAAATTATCAGGAGAGGAACAGCAATAAAATGTAAAAGTCGAAATAATAAATGTAAAATATAAAAGAGTCGATAAGGCATAATTTATTTTCTATTTTTAAATAAATTAATTTTTAATATATTAATTTTTTCATAAAAATATCTATCTTGTGTATTGTTACATTTTAAATTTATTATCTTACATTTTATATTCAATAAGGGGCGTATTTGGCACGTTTTTGTCTTAATATTCACAAAAGTATCTCAATCATGAAAAAATATTTCATCATCGTTATTCTCGTGTATGTAGCTGCGAATCTTCAAGCGCAAATACAACTCAACAATCCTTCCTTCGAAGCACCGCCCAAAGATGCCACAATGCCTCCGGGTTGGGATGGCTGTGGATTATATACTACGCCCGACATCATGCCCGGCACCAATGAATGGGATCAACCAATATGGGATGTGACCCACAAACCTGTTGACGGCAAAACCTATATGGGGCTGATTACCCGCGAAGATAATACTTGGGAATATGTGGCTCAAAAACTCTCACCAAGTATCAAAGGGAATCATTGTTATATGTTTTCGATGGACTTGGCTTCTTCGCCTTATTATGCAGGTTATAATACACCCATTCGACTGCGTATATGGCTGGGAAATGAATCCTGTAAAAAAGAAGAAATGATTGCAAGTACCTCAGAGGTAGCGCATTATGAATGGAAGAACTACGAATTTATTTTTTCGACTAAGAAAAATTATCGTTATATCATCATCGAAGCAGCTTATGTAGAAGGTACGGTTTGGCCCTATCGTGGCAATATTTTAATAGATAATATTTCGCCCATTACAGATTGCAATAGAGCGTGAGAGTAGCGAGTAGCGAGTGTGTAATTCGCAAACTCAATACTCACTACTCGTCACTCACTACTCGACACTCACCCGCTTAGTTCCTTTATACAAATCATATTTGTGGAATTTACATTCCAACTGACCATTATATAGCATCATTTTTTTGGAGGTACGCAAACCTACACTTTTGATAGCCGCTATATTCGAACTGATAATCCATGCTTCAAAACCCGGATAATGCTGCTTCATCGAATCACCGATATTTTTATAAAAATTATTAATATCTTCCTCAAAATATCTTTCGCCGTAAGGCGGATTCATAATTAATACACCATCTTCATATTTGGGTACATATTTAAAAAAATCTTTACGAAAAACGCGAATATCCTCAAAAGCAGGTTCAATCATATTGCCTCGCGCCATTTCTACTGTTTTAATCGCGATGTCTGCACCTACAATCGGGTGTTCAAGTTCCTTTTCCTGTGTTTTTGCTGCCGTTTTAATGTCTTTCCAAAGCGTGTGGTCATAATCTTTCCATGTAAAAAAACCGAAATGTTTGCGATACGTTCCCGGTGCAATGTTTTGTCCAATCAGTGCCGCCTCACAAGGAATCGTTCCCGAACCACACATCATATCATAAAACGGACGTTGCCCGCGCCAGCTACTCAACAAAATCATACCGGCTGCCAAAACCTCATTGATAGGCGCACGATGCGTCTTGGTACGGTAGCCGCGTTTGTGCAAAGAACTCCCCGAACTATCCAAGGAAACCGTACACTCATCTTCCGCAATATGTATGTGAATACGCAAAGTCGGATTATCCAAATCTATCGAAGGACGCTGATGAAAATGCTTACGAAATTGGTCAACAATCGCATCTTTCGCCTTGAAAGTCATGTATTTAGAGTGATTGAAATAGGATGAATACACCGTAGCGTCAATCGCTAAGGAATCATTTTTATTCATATATTTCGACCAATTAATCTTCTGAATACCTCTATAAAATTGGTGTTCATTTTTGGCTGTAAAATGATGTATCGGCATCAGTACCCGTATGGCGGTGCGTAGGTGTAAATTGGCTCTGTACAGCAGTTCCTTGTCACCTTCAAAGGATACCGCACGCTTGAGGGTTTGGATATTCGCAGCACCCAAGTCCTCCAATTCTGCCGCCAGAATAGCCTCTAAACCAAACAGCGTCTTGGCAATATATTGTCGTGTATTTTTCATAAATCAAAGGCAAAGGTAAGAACTTTAGACCGTTAATCTTGTTCTACCCAAGCGATTTAATTAACTTTGCGAATTGGTTGATGGAGTTTATAGAGTTGATGGAGTTTATGAAGTTTATAGAGTTTATAAGGTTTATAGAGTTTATGAAGTAATTACTCAACTTTTGCATTTTAATTTTAAATAATGAGACTGCATTAATAATGAGAAAAAATAATTTTAACGAAATTTAATTTCGTATTATATTAAAATTTAACTTTTTAATTAAAAAAATAATTAAAATAAAATTATGTATATATTTATGTATTAATTATTTAAAAGTTATAAAAAATATTAATTATTACTTTTTTCTTATTGCAATTTTTTAATATAAAAATAAAAATTTAACTTTTTTGAATTTCTATACTTTCTAATGTGGACTCAATAATTAATTTTTAAATTTAAACATGCCATATTTTTTTACAAAATTATAATTATCTGATTACCACATAAACACTATAAACTCTATCAACTTTATAAACTCTATCAACACTATAAACTACATAAACTAAACAATGAGTAATCAATTTCATCCTATCAAGGTAGCGGATGTGCGACAAGAAACCCACGATACGGTTTCTTTGAGTTTTGAGATTCCTGCCGACCTTCAAAAAACCTTTGTATATAAGCATGGGCAATACTTGACTTTGCGCTTCAATTTGAATGGGCAGGAAGTGCGACGGGCATATTCTTTTTCGAGCAGTCCGGTGACGGATAGTGTGCCTACGGTGACGGTCAAACGGGTAGATAAAGGCTTGGTATCCAATCATATCAACGATAATGTGAAGGCAGGTGATACGATAGAAATTATGCCACCCAAAGGGCGATTTACGAGTAAATTGGCATTGGAAAATCAGAAAAATTATTATCTGTTTGGTGGTGGTAGCGGCGTTACGCCTTTGATGTCTATACTGAAAACGGTTTTGGAAGAAGAACCTAAAAGTAAGGTGCATTTACTGTATGGCAACCGCGATTTGGAGTCAGTGATTTTTAAAAAAGAACTGGATGTATTGCGAACACGTTATGAAGGACAATTATATGTAGAATATGCACTTGACAATCCGCCCAAGCAAAAAGAAGGTGGTTTGATGGGTATGTTCAAAAAATCAAAACTGGATTGGGATGGCTTGGTCGGACGGATTGACGGCACAAAAATCAAGAATTTTTTGAATAAATATCCAACACATAATAAGGATAGCGAATATTTTATCTGCGGACCGGGCGGTATGATGGATGCTACAAAAGCGACACTGCAACAACTGGATATAGATAATAAAAAAGTACATATTGAGGTATTTAGCAGTGTTCAATTGCCACACGAACCCAAAGCGGATGCCGCCACCGCAGCTGCATCAGGCAATCAGGTAGTGGTACATTTAAATGGTAAAAAAATAGATGTAGCGATAGGCGAAAAAGAAACTATCGTGGAAGCCCTTATGCGTCTCAAACTTGACCCGCCCTACTCTTGCCTGAGTGGTGCTTGTGCGACTTGTATGGGCAAAGTATTAAAAGGTAAGGTGGAAATGGATGCTTGTTTTGCCTTAGATGATGATGAAGTTGCTAATGGTTTTGTGTTGACTTGCCAATCGAGACCTGTGACGAATGAGGTTGAAATTACTTATGATATTGACTAAATCAAAAAAGTTTTTTTAACTTTTTTTGAAATGTAAAATTCAAAATAATAAATGTAAAATGTAAAAGTGTCGATAGGACGTAGGGTAAATTTTATTATTTTTAAATATTTTAATATTTATTTAAATTTATAAAAACTTAGTAAAGACAAACACCTTCGTTTTATAGCTTTTAAAATCCGAATTATGCCTACATCTAAAAAAAGAAAGAAGAAAACAGGGAAGAAACGAAAGCCGGCTACTGATGTAAAACATACATTAGCTGCCGTCAAACGTAAGGCTTTAGGCTTCCGCAGAAATAAAGACAATTATATTATCAAGTCATTCACACCGGAACATAAAGTATCAGCATTACTCGGTGAGTTTGCAAAGGATTTATTGGAAACATCTGTTAGCCTTGATGATTATGTTGAGAAAGTCGATCTTGCGGCTATGGCATGGACTGTAGGTAACTTACAAGAAGAAATCCGGGAAGAGTATATTCAAGAAATCGTTGAACATTACGAAGATAAAGAAATAGTAGAAAAAAATGTAAGGGAACTTATCCAGAAAAAACTCGAACACTACGATGAGTATAAGTATTTTATAAAAGACACCAAAGTGACCTTTTTAGATAATGGTACAGTAAATTTAACCGTCAGTTCAGTTTTTTTGGAATAAAATCCATTACACCTTCCCCTCCCAAACAACCTCCTCTGCATCAAGGTCTTGCGACAGTTTTCGTGCCAAAACAAACAAGTAATCAGACAAGCGATTGAGGTAGCGAATCAACTCCGGCGCAACAGGCGTATCCGTATGCAAAGCCACAACGCGACGCTCGGCACGCCGACACACACATCGTGTAATGTGGCAAAAAGAAACAGTCGTATGCCCTCCCGGTAAAATAAAATTTCGTAACTGCGGCAGGTGGCTGTCCATATCGTCCATTGCCTGTTCGAGTGCTGTGATGTCTTCGTCCTTTATTTTGGGAACATAAGGCGATTCCCCCGTCTCGGTAGCCAAGTGCGAACCAATCGTAAACAGCCTGTCCTGTATCTTTTTTAAGAGATTTCTTACATTATCGTCAGCCACATTATCGCGTATCAAACCCACATAAGAGTTGAGTTCGTCCACCGTTCCGTAGGCTTCTATGCGTATATCGCTCTTGGGTAGTCGCTTGCCGCCAAATAGTGCCGTTTCGCCTGTATCGCCTGTCTTGGTGTAGATTTTCATGTTGTATCGTGTTGTGGTATTGTTGTGTCGTAGTGTTGTGGTTATTATCGGATTTTAGCAAAATTTGGTTTTCATATATTCGCTCATGGCGGGGAAGTTTTTGGTGAATTGATTGTCTTTTTTTACCAACTCCCTATCCAGTAATTTCCGCATTTTATCTTTATTAATACCTCCTGCCTTCCTTTTACTTTCACTGAATATACGCAACCACTTCTGCCTTCTCAATCTTTTTAAATATTTTAAATTAAGATTTAATATTTTGTTTAATTCATTGTCAAATAATGGATTAGAAGATCGAATACGTCCGGTTCGGGAGTAAGAAATAGTGGCAATATGGTTTTTAATTGTTGGATTAATTTGCATAGGCAGTCCTTTGGTTTGGTCTAATGTTGCTTTGTGAGTATCGCAGTGCAAATCATTATTTTCTCCGCCTATTCCCAAACACACTAACAATAAATTGAGGTAATCCAGTCGTTTATCTTCTGTGCCGTTTTCACCATTGCAAATGCTTCGTTCACAGTGATGTTCTATCTTTGTTTTGTCAAAATCAAGCCTTTGTCCGCAGTAAGCACATACACCGGATTGTTCATCAAAAAGAGATTTACGAAGTGCTTCTTTGACATCGCTATCCATATCTTCATAAGTAGCATTTTCGGCTTTGATATAGATTTGAAACTTACGAGGTGGCGCATTTTTTCTAATCCATTTCATGCTCCAATTCAAATTTATAGGCTTCCAATTGAAGTTCTAAATCGCTCACCAAGCCACTGATATTATTTCCCGTATCTTCATTTTCCAATTCAATAACTTTTTCAATAATACCTTCTAATTCCGCTATATCTGCATCATTATCCAGAAGTTCGTCAAACTCATTAATCAAATCCATATACTCTTTCGGTCTTTCCGTCGAATTAAATAAGAAAGTCAACAAAGCATTAGAATCCACCCCTTTAGTTTTCAAATACACTTTTCCTACGGTAAAATCCTGACACAAAAATACATGTTCACTATTCACAGAAGAAATAACTTGCGGAGAATGTGTCGTAATAAAAAACTGGATTTTCGGAAAAACAGAGGTGAGAATGGGGATGATTTTTCTTTGCCAGTTGGGGTGGAGGTGTTCTTCTATTTCATCAATCAGGACGATGCCGGGAGCATCAAGATAGCTTGCATCTGAAGCGGAATCATGTGCTAATGCAAGATTATATGCAATATCTCCGACAAGTGTAATGATAGCTTTTTCACCGTCAGACAATGATTCAAGGTCAATTTGAGGAGCGGAATTGTCGTTTTTTAATTGGATGAATAAAGTAGGGATAAGTTCATGGTTTCCTTGGCGTTGTATTTGTTTAGATTTTATAATATAATCTTTTTGATGCGTCTTTCTAAGGGTCTTTTCAATGGCATATCTAACGTATCTCAAATGTGGGTGTTCAACGGATAAATCTTGTTTTTCCATTTTCATTCTCAATTCTTCATTCTCATAATCAAAAAACCAATGTAAGAATTTTGTATATGAATAAGGGGTTTGAATAATGTTTGTCCAAGTCTCAAGTTGTGCTGTTTGATATGTATCAATTGATGGTTTTTTAGTATATTTAACTTGAATTTTATCTGCAAGAAAGTATTTAATAATTGGGAGTGTCAATGTTTCATGGTTTATTTTCCATGAAATCTCCTCCACAAAACTATTTCTATGTTTTGCATTATTGTTCCAATCTGTTTTTTTTGTTATTATAATAGGATCATTTGAAGCCCTTAAAGATGTCATAAGATTGATAGGCACTACATTGTCACCGTCTTGAAGATAGCTTACGATACTACAATAATCAGAATTATAATTAATATCTTTCCTGTTTAAAGATAATTTTCTATTTGATATCTGAACAAAATCTTTCGTCACATCATACAAACACTTCACAATCGCCTCCAAAACCGAAGTCTTCCCCGAAGCATTTGCCCCGATAAAAACATTCAAATTATCATTAAAGCTAATTTCCTGTTGTTCAAAACCTTTATAATTTTCTATGTCTATTTTCTTGACAATCATAGGCTCAAAGTTACAAAATAATCATCAACTTTGGTTATACCGATGCTCAGGGTCATCCACCATAACAACTTTTTCGTTTTTCACATCCGTCTCCACCAGTCCGTCGCGCAGGCGAATGATACGATGAGCATGTTCGGCAATATCGGGTTCATGTGTGACGAGAATAACGGTATTTCCCTTTCTATGAATATCCTCAAAAATAGACATAATTTCGATAGAGGTTTTCGTGTCGAGATTCCCTGTCGGTTCGTCGGCGAGTATGATAGACGGGTCATTCACCAATGCGCGGGCAATAGCGACCCGTTGGCGTTGTCCTCCGGAGAGTTCGTTGGGTTTATGGTAAATCCTGTCGCCAAGTCCTACGGCTGCCAGTACATCCTCTGCCCTATCCAAGCGTTTATTTTTACTCATACCCGCATACACCAAAGGCAGTGCGACATTCTCCAACGACGACAAACGAGGCAACAAATTAAAAGTCTGAAAAACAAAACCGATTTCCTTATTTCGGATAGCTGCGAGTTCACCGTCGTCCATGATACTCACGTCTGTACTATTCAAATAATAATCTCCTTCAGAAGGTGTATCCAGACAACCCAACAGGTTCATCAAAGTAGATTTACCCGAACCGGAAGGTCCCATCAATGCCACATATTCATTTTTTTGAATATCCAGAGTGATGGATTTCAGCGCATCTATACGCTCGCTGCCCATGATATAGGTCTTGCGCAGATTGTGTAAAGAAATAATCGGATTCATGTTTGTTAGTGTTGTAGTGTTGTAGTTCTTAGTGTTGTTGTGTCGCGGTGTTGTGGTAAGCAAATTTTGTGAAGTAAAAACTACAACACCACAACACTAAGAACTACAATACCCTTGGCGTTTTAAAATAAGTTCCGTCGCTATCGGGGGCATTTTTGAGGGCTTCGGATTGTTCGACCATATTTTCTACGGCATCGGGTCGGAGTTTGTTCACTTCGTCGGTCATATACACAAGTGGTTCGATGCCTTCGGTATCCACTTCCTGCAATTTTTCCACCATATTAAGAATATTGCTAAGGTCATCAGCAAGTTCCTCTTTTTCATCCTCCGATAGTTTGAGTTTGGCTAAAGTTTCTAAACGTGAAATTAAGGTTTTGTCTATTTTCATGATAAATTTATTAGATGTTCGACATGAAATCATCGTCAAAATTACGTTTTTTTAATTTCTTACATTGGGCATTTTGTTTTTTTCTATTTTTTCTAGGATAAAATTGTAATTTCGCACACTCAAATAAGTTGGACGCTAGACATTAGTTAATCAGGTAATTAGTTAATCAGGTAATTAGTTAATTAGTTTGTCAGGTAATTAGTTAATCGGGCTATCCCGAAACTATACGGGATGATTATCAGTATTTTAATAACGAATAATCATTAATGTAAATTATTTTAAACAAAATTTATTATTAATTAAAAATCAGTAAATTAACCTGATTACCTGTTCAACTGATTAACTCTGTCCAAAGTCCGAGAATAAGTATCAAGGTCAAAAAAGAAATTATGGAAAGTCGCCCAATTGCCAAACATATTGCAGTAGCCGGAAATATCGGTGCCGGCAAAACCACCCTTTGCACCAAACTCGCCCGTCAGTTCGGATGGGAGGTCAATTATGAAGATACGGAAGAAAATCCTTATTTAAGTGATTTTTATAATGATATGAAACGTTGGGCATTCAACCTTCAGATTTACTTCCTCAATAGTCGCTATCGTCAGATATTGCGTATTCAGAGTGGCGAAAAAACCGTCATTCAAGACCGCACGATATACGAAGATGCGTACATATTTGCGCCAAACTTACATTATATGGGGCTGATGTCGAAGCGCGATTTTGACAACTATTTCACCCTATTCAAAACCATGAGTTCGCAGGTCAATCCGCCGGATTTATTGATTTATTTGCAGGCCGATATTCCTACGCTCGTCTCCCATATCCAAAGACGCGGACGCGACTACGAAGGCAGCATGAGTCTTGATTACCTCAAAAAACTCAATGAGCGTTACGAGGAATGGATTGCCGGCTACGATGAAGGTAAACTACTGATCATCAATGTAGATAACCTCGACTTCAAAGGCTCGCCCGAAGACTTGGGAGAGGTCGTCAATCAAGTATCACGAGAATTGCATGGCTTGTTTTGACGGTGTTGTAGTACGGTAGTGTTGTGGTGTTGAAGTATCGTAGTGTTGTAGTTAGTAAATTCGATACTACAACACTACGATACCACAACACCACAACACTACACCACCACTATCTCTCCAACGCTTTTTTGGCTTTTGATATTTTCTCTTGAAAATAGGGGTTTTGGTCCGGTGTGGCTGTGGTGACAATATTTTCGGTGGGGGTATCGAGAGGTGCAGCTTTGGGGGTGAAGCACAAGGCAACACCCGCTACAAGTGAGGCATGAATCAGGAGGGTGTAAAAGATAGCCTTGCGGCTGTTCATTTTTCCATTTTGACGTGAAGTGGTGTACATAATTAGCTTGGTTGATGAATAAAAATATTAAGAAATACGATAATTCGTATATCCAACCATTATGCTGTTACCACTATTTTTTAGTTTGTAGATTGGGGAATTTTTATATTATGATTCTGCTGAAATGAACGTATTTTTTAATTATTTTATAATAAAAAATACTTGTAAATTATCTTGACAATATCATGTTTA
Organism: uncultured Saprospiraceae bacterium; assembly: GCA_938028705.1. Taxonomy (GTDB): domain Bacteria; phylum Bacteroidota; class Bacteroidia; order Chitinophagales; family Saprospiraceae; genus JAHDEO01. The sequence goes on from CALIZI010000354.1 coordinate 16,532, forward strand.
GCTTTTATATGATATAACTAACGTCTATTTCCAAATTTGGGTTAAAACTCGTCAGACATTTAGATTTTTCCAGAAAAATATGAGTTCATCGGTGAATTTAGAAAATGTCAGACGAGTTTTAACCCAAATTCGGAAAAATATCCCACATTAAGCATAAACATATTTTTATTTTTAAAACACAACATTGTCAATGTCATTTTTTTAAATAAAAACATATAAAATAATTACAATTACTTAAAAAATGACTATATTTCAGTGCAATATATTTTTTAATAAAATAAAAATATTTTATAATATAAAATTATGTTAAAATTGAATTTTTATTTTTAATAAAAAAATTAATATAAATATTATTTAATAAGTAGTAGTTTACTCAAAAATCAAGACAAGTTTATCCAATTGGTTGACACTTCATACGATAGTAATTTTACACAAAATATAAGTAAGCCGTTTGGTAAACTTTTCAAGTTTGCTAAACGTGGGTAAGGCACTGAAATTCATAATTAGCTAAAAATCAATGCTTTACTT
>CALIZI010000355.1 GCA_938028705.1 uncultured Saprospiraceae bacterium
AATTTGTGTAGGTGACATTGTATTGCCATCAAAAGACATATAATATACCAACCTTTAGCTACTAACTATCTCATTATCAGCTACTTTCCTGCGTATTCAAAGAACATTTTTTACTTTTTTTGCGAACGCAAGAGTCGTATAACTATCGGGACTTTTTTAGATTTTCATAAAAAATAATTAATTACATGTTTTATTTTATTAATAAAATCTATTCAATTAATTATCAGTGAGTTACGGTTCTAAACCTAATTTCCCAATTTCCTAATTCCCATTTTGTCCAAAGTCCAAGCTATTTACATGATACAAAGAAGAGATGAAATAATTTTTAAAAAAACAATGCAGATGACATTCAAAATACTAAACAAGGCAGACACACTATCTCTTAAAGCCACTATTGCAGATTTGTTGCTTATTCAACGACGAGTACATGGTGTTGAAAGTTCGGCGGAGTATATCCTCAAAGGCATCGAAAATGCTTTGGATAATACAGCTTTTACAAAAATATTTTATGTAGAAAAAGACGGAATTATCTGCGGAGTGTCTTTCGGAAATATTGGCAGTAGTATAGCTAAGGCAGGTAATTATATTTGGATTAATGAACTTTTTGTATCTGAAGAATATCGGAGGAAGGGGCTAGCAGTTTTTATGTTGAGAGAGCTGATAGCATGGTGCAAAAACCACAATATTAAAGGTATAGAATTGGAAACTGCGGCAGATAATGAACCTGCCATTAACTTGTATCGGCGGTTCCATTTTACCTTTGACCAATATGTACTTAGGTGTACGCTGTTATTAAAATAAAACAGATTGTACCTGTAAGCAGCGAATCCGAGAAAATTCCAAATAACAAGCACCAAATTCTATTTGGTTCTTTGATAATTTGGATGGTAAAATTATTTCTTTTTATTTTTGGTGTAAAAAATAGAGATAACTCGCTGATTATAAACCTATAAGGTTTTGAAAACCTTATAGGTTTGGGGCAGAGTTCCATATCAAAAAATATTACCACCCAAATTGTCAAAGAACCTTCTATTTTTGTTGGAATTTGGTGCTTGTTATTTGGAATTTGAGTAAATATGATCAGGCTTCCGTCGTCTCTTTGACTTTAAGTTGAAAACCGTTGCCATGTATATTGACGATTTCTATATTTTCATCACCTTTGAGGTATTTGCGAAGTTTGGTCACAAAGACATCCATACTACGCGCTGTAAAATAATTGTCCTCTCCCCATATTTTGGTGAGGGCTTCGGAGCGCGGGAGAATGTTGTTGATTCTCATACAAAACATCTTTAGCAAGGCAGCTTCTTTGGGCGATAATTTCGATTTGTTGGTACCATTCGTCAGGATGCGTAGCGGGAAGTTGAAGTGATAATCTCCAATGACAAATTCATCCGGCTCGTCCTGTATTTCCTGCTTGCTTCTTTTCAAAACGGCTTGAATGCGATACAAGAGTTCTTCCGAATCAAAGGGCTTGGTGATGTAATCATCCGCACCGATTTGGAAGCCTTGTATGACATCGTCTTTCAGCGTTTTGGCGGTCAGGAAAATGATGGGCATGTCGGCATTTTTTTCACGTATTTCCTTGCCGAGTGTAAAGCCGTCTTTTTTGGGCATCATCACATCGAGTATGCACAAGTCGTATTGACCGCGTTGGAACTGCTCGAAACCGGCAGCACCGTCAGTAGCCAAAGTAATATCAAAATTATTCATTTCGAGGTAAGAACATAGTACATCGCCGAAATTACGGTCATCTTCTACCAGCAAAACCTTTGGGCTGTAATCCATGATTATTTTTTTTAACGATTAATCAATATTGTTTAGACAATTGGGTATGGGAATTTATATTATTTCATTGTTGGGCGAAAAGCAATCGAACCATGAAACAATAGAACCATAAAGTAGTTTATTGCTACAATTATCAATCCAAATTTTTGTATATGTTAATAGGCTCTTTTTAAGTGTTGACCGTATATGGTAAATGTATCGTGAACTCACTACCTTTACCGGGTTCACTTTTGACATTAATTTTACCTTTATGGGCATCAATGATGGCTTTTACATAGCTCAATCCCAAACCAAAACCTTTGACATTGTGTACATTGCCTGTTGGTACACGATAAAATTTGTCGAAGATATGCTTCACAGCATCTTTCGTCATACCGATGCCTTTATCCTTTACACTCACCTCTATACCATCGGATGTATTTTTGGTCGTCACCGTAATTTCAGGGTTCTCGTAAGAGTATTTATTGGCATTGTCCAATAGATTATGTATAACGTTGGTAATATGTGTTTCGTCGCCTTCTATCACTGTATTCGTACTCTCCAATTCGGTTTGTATCATACCGTCTTTACTTTCTACCTGTAAACTTAACGTCTCAACTGCCTCTTGAATTATGTGGTGCAGGTCAATATTTTTCCATTTCATTTCCACATCCTTCTTATCCAGCATTGCCATTTGGAGTACGCGCTCTACTTGCTTGTTCATTCGGCGGTTTTCCTGACGGATAATACCTGCAAAACGTCTCACCTTTTCATTATCATTCAAAATACGCGGATTTTCGATAGAATCGGTTGCCAATGAAATCGTAGCAATCGGGGTTTTAAATTCATGGGTCATATTATTCAGAAAATCATTTTTGATTTCCGATACTTTTTTCTGTTTGAAAATGACTTGAATGGTATAAACAAAACAAAACAAAATAATAGCGGTAAACACCACTGCCGCCAACAACATCTTCCAGATAGCCCCACGCACGTATTGTTTAATTTTCGGAAAATGTATCATTAAGCGTCCCGGACTTTGCAACTCATCTGACTGAAAAAGCGGAATCATAAAACGGGTATTCACCAAGCGTTGAACAGTGGATTTTAAGGTTTCATCATCATTTTTTCCATTGTGTGGACTTACATACTCAAAGACATTACCTCTCGACGATACCCCATAATCAAAATCTAGCGGAATCCCCCTGCTTTTCAATTCCTCTCTCAACAAAGCATCCAGATACTCAGGATTAATACGGTCTATCAGTTGTTTGCCACGATATTTTGTACTTGCCAACAAGGTACTGATTTGCATAAGTGCAAAATTACTGTTGATACCCGTCTGATAGAATACTCTTTTGCGGGCAATAAAAAAACTATCCTCAGGCACCTCCGTAAATTCACTACGTTGAAGTTCCGTATGTTCCGAAATACTATTGTACAGGTGATCTTCGCCATAAAAATTCTGATCGCCTAAATCAGGATAAAGGTCTGCGAAACCCATGTCGCGCTTCTCCTTCATTTCCAATCGCATAGACACATCATAAAGTGCATGGTGGACATCGTGCCTAAATTGCCGCTCACTCAATTGCAAATGATAGTTAATCCAAAACGATTGAAGCAGTATCACACCCAACAGCGCGACACTCATCAAACCAATAATTAACCAAATTGCATTTTTATTCATATCTTTATTAATTGGTTATCGGTATCAGGTACTTTAGTATTTAGTTTTGAAGGTGCTTATATACTTGATACTCATTACAACAAACAAATCTATACATAATCATTGTTCGATGTAAAAGTTTAACTAGCATTTAACTTTTCATTAACCGTAACGAATGAGGGCGTTTATTATTTTTGCAAAACATTGATATGATGAAAAAGATGAAAAATGTAAAAATGTGTTATGTGAGTATATTTTTTCATAAAAATAAAATATCATTCCAAAACTAACTTTTTTATTGATTTAATTTTTATTAAAAAAAATAATATTTATTTTGCGAAAAATATTATAAAATGACAATATATTTAAAAGTTAGTTGATATTTTATTATAGGTAAAATGATGTACCTCGGTTACTAAATTTTTCAAGTTTAGTAAACGTAAATATATGGGTGCGATTCGTTTTTGTACCCATGCTCATTTTAAATTTTTATTCAATAATGGACGGCATTGGGCTTGAATTTGGGCTAAAACTCGTCTGACATTTAAACTTTGTCGGAAAATATGAGCTCATCGGTGAATTTTGAAAATGTCTGACGAGTTTTAGCCCAAATTCGGAAAAAATACCCCATGTTAAACACAAATATATT
>CALIZI010000356.1 GCA_938028705.1 uncultured Saprospiraceae bacterium
GTTAAATGTACAAACAGTGCCGCTCCTACGGAGCTTAGGAGGTTTTGGGGATTATTTTACTACAAACAGGGTCGGTACTAACGTACCTTTATCGCAAAAAGTTGATTTGCAAGTCTCAACTCATTTTAATCGCACAGGTCGATTGAAATCGCCTGTACGAGTTTCCGGTCAGCCTGTTTAGCTGCCCGAATAGGCAGTTAAAACAGCCTGTACTAATATAAAATGCCCGATTGATTCAAAATCAGTCGGGCATTCTTTAAACATCAACATCACAACACTACACCACCACACCACCACAACACATGACCATCCTGATTGCGCCCGACAAATTTAAAGGTTCGCTGAGTGCAGTAGAAGTCTGCGAGGCGATAGCTGCGGGTATTCACCGTTTTAATGCTGATATAGAAATACTTACGAATCCGCTGGCTGATGGTGGTGAAGGTTCATTGGATATATTGGGGCAATACCTTGATATACAAGAGATTAGCGTTAAAGTCAACGACCCTTTGATGCGTCCGATTGATGCGGTATATAAAATTCATAAAGAACAGGCGTACATCGAAATGTCGGCAGCATCGGGTTTGGTATTGCTTGCCGAAGCGGAGCGCAACTGTATGAATACCACTACATTCGGCACCGGAGAAATGATACAGGATGCTCTTCGGCGCGGTATTCGGGATATTGTCTTATTCATTGGTGGTAGCGCGACCAACGATGCCGGTACGGGTATGGCGAAGGCATTGGGTTATGAATTTTTGGATGCTCATAAAAATCCGATTATTCCAATAGGAAAAAATTTATCTGTTATACAATTTATAAATAAAAATAATTTATTATATAATTTAAAAAATATAAACGTACAAGTATTATGTGATGTCACCAATCCGCTCTATGGTTTGAATGGTGCGGCACATACCTATGCACGCCAGAAAGGGGCAAATGATAGTGAGATTTTGAAACTTGATAAGGGCTTACGCAACATAGCGGAAGTCTTGAAGGCGCATGATTATCCTGATATTGCCAAACTGCCGGGGGCAGGTGCTGCCGGTGGCATGGGGGCAGGGGCAGTTGCATTTTTGGGCGCGAAGATGGTGTCTGGTATTGAATTTTTTACTGAATTGACTAACTTGGAATCAAAGATTCAACAAGCGGATTTGGTCATTACAGGTGAGGGAAAATTTGACGAACAAACCCTTCAAGGCAAAGTCATCAATGGCATCACAAATATGGCAAAGGAGCATGATGTTCCTGTGCTGGTGATATGTGGCGCAAGTGAAATGGACGGTGCAAAAATGGGCATCAAAAAAGTATATTCAGTCATGGATATCTCATCCTCCATAGAGGAAGCCATGCGAGACGCGAAGCAGAAGGTGTCCGATTTGGCATTTCAAATGATGCGGAAGTTATAACTTAGGTTTCGATAATATTTTTCTTAGAAAAGAACAATTGATCATCTGTTGATAGATACTTACTTTCATAATTTTATCTCTGTCAGTTCATAGCATTACGCTACGTGCGTACCGTCCGCTGCTCTATTCTCTTTTCATAATTTGTACCTTGAAAAATACGCTGCACAAAAATGCCCGGCGTATGAATGGTGTTCGGGTCCAGTTCTCCGGGCTGCACCAGTTCGTCCACTTCGACTACGGTGATTTTACCTGCCATTGCCATCATCGGATTAAAATTACGGGCTGTACCCTTGAAAATCAGGTTGCCCATCGTATCGCCTTTCCATGCTTTGACCAAAGCAAAATCTGCATGTAAAGCAGGTTCGAGTACATACCAACGCCCGTCAATTTCGCGGGTTTCTTTACCCTCGGCGACCTCTGTACCGTAGCCCGTAGCAGTGAAAAATGCCGGAATCCCCGCACCACCCGCACGTATTTTTTCGGCGAGTGTACCTTGTGGTGTGAGGGTCACTTCGAGTTCGCCGGAGAGGAGTTGGCGTTCAAATTCGGCATTCTCTCCCACATAAGAGGAAATCATTTTTTTGACCTGTCGGGTCTGCAACATCAAGCCGATACCGAAGTCATCCACACCTGCATTATTGGAGATACACGTTAATCCTTTTACGCCTTTTTTCACGAGCGCAGTAATACAGTTTTCAGGGATACCACACAAGCCAAAACCTCCAAGCATTAAGGTCATATTATCCTGTATATCGTGAATAGCCTCATCTGCATTCTTGAATACTTTTTTCATATCAATAAATATGTATTTATTTTATTGGTAGTGTTACTCATGTAATGCTGTAACCACAAAGGACACGAAGAACACAAGGGTCGAAAATACGAAGTAAGAAAACTAAGTAAGCGTAAGAAATTCATTATTAAATACTTAGAAACACTTTGTGAACTCTTCATTTATTCGATTTTCGTGTTCTTCGTGGGCTTAGTGGTTCAATAGCATTACATGTGCAGCACTACCATTTTATTTAGTATATTCAGAAAAGCAGTTGACATTTTAAACGAATAAAAAATACGCAGCCCGTTTACTAAACTTTTCGAGTTTGGTAAACGTAAGCATATCACTAAAATTTGTAATCATCTAATTGCCAGTGCCTTATTTACGTTTACTAAACTCTTTGAAGTTTAGTAAACGGAGTTCTGAATATTGTTTTTTATTTCAATACAAAATAGAAATTATAATTTATTTTAAAAATAAATATATTATTATTTTGTA
>CALIZI010000357.1 GCA_938028705.1 uncultured Saprospiraceae bacterium
AATCGTAAGTAATTGATTATCAGTTATTTTATTTTTATTAAGGTAAAAAATATTCAATTAATTAAATTTTATAATTATTTGATAAAAAACAATTTACCTAATACCAAATTTCCTAATTCCCCAATGTCCAAAGTCCAGTTAATTGATTAAATTATTTTAAATTTATTTATTACTAAAAGTCAAATATTTATAAGCACCTTCTATCATAAAATAATTTCACCTGATAAACTGATTACCCGTTCAACTAATCAACCAATTCACCACACTATGACCAAGCAAGAGAAAGCCGATAATATCGCTGCGATACTCGAAAAATTATATCCTGAAATTCCCATTCCGCTTGACCACCAAGATAAATATACTTTACTGATAGCCGTATTATTGTCTGCACAATGTACCGATAAACGGGTCAATCAGATTACGCCCCTCCTCTTTGCCGAAGCCGATACGCCACAAAAAATGATTCAATTGAGCGTGGAAGAAATTCGCGCCATCATCAGACCCTGCGGACTTTCGCCCCGCAAATCGAAAGCCATTTACGAACTCTCCCACATCTTACTCGAACAACACGACGGCAAAGTTCCCGAATCGTTTGAAGCCCTCGAAGCCCTGCCCGGCGTGGGTCACAAGACAGCTTCCGTCGTCATGTCGCAAGGCTTCGGGCATCCTGCTTTTCCGGTGGATACACACATTCACCGCCTCGCCTACCGCTGGACACTCAGCACCGGAAAAAACGTAGTACAAACTGAAAAAGACCTTAAACGACTTTTCCCGAAAGAGAAATGGAATGACTTGCACTTGCAAATTATCTATTTCGGAAGGGAATATTGCCCCGCACGTGGGCATAAGCCTGTGGAATGTCCGATTTGTGGTTTGTATGGGCGGCGGAGTTTGTTTAAGTGAAATATATGATAAAAAAATTGCCGAAGAACGCTGTGGTTCTTCGGCAATTTTGGTGTTTAAGTGTAAGGTCACATTTTAAGGCTCTTTATTATTTTCTATTCCTTCGGCGTTTTGAAATTATTTTATGCTCTTTAGCTTTCTTAATGTTATTCAATTGCTTGATAAGTTGATCAGCTTGTACAGATTTATACTGTCCTTTGCCTGTTATCCAGTTCATTTCCACTCCTTCGACTTTGCTTTGATGTAAGTGCCTTTCATTTTCAATGCTCATATCAAATGTAAGTATGTATTCAGTTTGGTCGGTGCGTTTGTTATATCGGCAGGAATAGCGACGGCTATGAAAATAAAGTTTCTTTCCGTTTTCAAGATAAATTACTAAGGGCATATCATCGTGAATAGGTCCGAAATGATGAAAGGCATCTCCTTTTATCAAAATTTTAACCCTTAATCCCAGTATGCCATTCATTCCCATAAAATTGACTTCACCTGTCAGGTATCGTTCGCCATTTTCAAATTCATCACAAAAAAGAATATCGCTAATATGTTCCCAGCATTGTCGTTTGGTCAATGGGTCGATTTGAGTATTTATACCATATAATGGCACCACTCTGGCATCTTCTTTATAAATATCATTCACGTTAAAAAATGGAAAATCATCGCCTAAATCATGTATAATAAGATCAGGGTGTTGTACTTGCTGGATGTTTTGTTCTCTGCACAATTCGGGTACTCTCCATGCTATATAATCACATATTTCACCAATGGTAATGACATTATCACTTATACCATTATGATTTTTTTTGTTTGCCTTACCGTTCAAACCCTCTGTAAATGCTTCTGTAAAAGCACCATTTTTCCATGCCTCGTGCCAGTACGATTTTTGTGTTCCCAAACTTGAAGTAATAACTGTATAACCGGCTTTTGTATTTATAATTCGTTTGATGCTATTTTGTATGGATATGTTTTCTTCTATTCCGCTTGTGAGAAGATCGTTATCTATATTTCCTGAATAACAAGCGTCCAAGAAGATGATTTTTTTCGCTTCTAATTGGTCCAATAATTCTAATAATTCGGTCAAACTCACAGAGGTCTTTTCAGCGGCTATGCTTGGTGCATTCTGAAAATCTGATGCCTGTATTCGGAAGTCGCCATTATACAGGTAGCCATGAGAAGCTATAAAAAGAATAAATACATCATTACGGGTAATATCTCTTCCCAAAGCCATATTCCCAATTCTCTTTAGAATATTTGCAGCGGTAGCGTCTGCCCCTGTCAGTTTTTCTGTAATGACTTTTCCGTAAAGCCCTCCTTGTTCTTGATTAATCAATATGTTGTCAACATCCCTAGCATCTTCTTCTGTGTATTTAATATTCGGTGGTGTAGCTCCAATGCATAGTGCATATAGGTCTGGCTTGGTTATCGTTTGATTTATTTTTATATCTATCCTTGGATTGGTGTTAATATGACTGTTTCCAAAACACAGTAAAGTTGAAGCCATAAAAATCATCTGGAACATCATAATAGTCTTCATGTGCTTAATTTTTTTTGTTAAAAAATATTTTATGTGATAGCTGTGTGGTATTCGGTTTTTGGGCTAAGGTGTTTTGTTTACTTACAGATATACTTCTCTCATTATGGTGTCAAAAACCATTTAATATATTAATTTTCAATAAATTAAAAATAAATATTACTTAAAATAAGTAGAGAAAGATGTCGGAGAAATATTTTAGTAGTACAACACCCGTTTGTCAACATCTTCTGAAAAATATATCCATCTGCCGGCATTGAGGACTTCGTCGGTGCCAATTTTTAATCTTTTGTGCATACCAAATATTCTGACTATTGTACCAAGTTGGTCCAGACCATTCAGACAATACACCAATTCATCTTTTATTCCTGCCGTCCTTGCGATTTCTTTTTCTTGTTTGTTTGTAATGATGCTGACGGTAGATTTATCGTATTCTATATCTACACAGTCATCTTTATGTTCGCGGACGGCGTGTATAGCGATTTCTTTTAAGCGTGATTCGTCGAGACATTCAGAGGTCATGGTAACGCTATCTGTATCAAATTTCAGTGTTATCGGCGTACTCGGACGGATATTTTCCATGATTCTGAGGACATCGTATATTTCTTTTACCGGCTTTCCGTTGATACTTTTAATGTGTTGGTTGATAAGTTCATTACGGTATTTTGCAGCGGGTGTATCATTCATAATTTTATTAATTATAACCTTCCCTTTCGGTTAAATTTTATCCAGATTCTACAATATTGCTTACAGGTTCAATTTTAAGATACAAATCCTCAGAAAGTCCCAATAACTGAATGATTTTCCTTTGCAATTTATTTAATTGAGGTGGAACTACTTGTACGA
>CALIZI010000358.1 GCA_938028705.1 uncultured Saprospiraceae bacterium
TCTGAAATCAAATTCCAGTACAGTATTGGGTGTTACGGTATAGGGAAAGTCAATTTTTTTCCAGGCATTATCGTTCAATTGTATTCTAGCCTGATTGTTTGATACTCTTGCTGTTCCATTGTCCTGCCCACCGCCATAGGAGCTGACTTGTTGCTGGTCGAATACGATATTTGAGCATGATTCGCCTTCGCCTCCGCCTTCACGTTCACTTCTCTGCAAAAATACGCCATCCAAGGCTCCGATAGTTACTGCGTTTATACTAGTGCCATTGTTGAATGAAGGTGTGATAATCCCATCAATTTTTTTGAAGTCTCGTCCCGGCAGAAGTTCTTCCAAATCAAAGCTAAAATCATTGGTAGAAGGATTGACGATGACGAGTCCGTTTTCAAATTCTCTGTAAATAATATCCGGATGGTTGTGGGCTGTAATATTGGTAACGGTAGCTGCCTCATGCCCTTCAATTTCAAAGGTGAGGTTGAGTCTGTCTTTTGTCAGCCATCTGAAGTATAAGCCGTAGGTATTGCCCGTTGGGGTAACATAAAATTCTTGAGTATATAAAGGAGATGCCGAATTGTCCGGCGGTATAGGTGCGCCTTGATTTGGCAGGTCGTTGCCGCTTTGGGTGACGGTGACTTTGCACAGCCTGTCAAACGAATAATCATTGAAAGCTGCCCCGCTGATTTGGAATTGAAAATAGACCTCGTTGTTTTGATTGGGAATATTGGTTACGGTCAATGAAGATTCCGGCAGGAAAGTTTCTGTCGTTTCGTTGGTGGCTTGAAAGTTGAGATTATTGTATTTGGAGGCTGGTTCGTTTGCCAGCAAGTTGGGTTGTTGTGGTGCCAGCCTAACCATATCGCCCAGTGCTTGTCCCATCCATCCGCTAAAATCCAGTTCGCTTCCGTTGCATTGTTCATCGGTATAACCGATTAGTTCTCCGGTACTTTCTCTTTGATAATACTGTGCTGTATGTGCGGCATTAACACAAGCGGCTGCCCCTTGTACCAATCTGGTTATATTGTCGGGTAAAAACACAGTGGACGAATTGAACTGATGCAATCTGTTTTCATTGTCAATCAAATGCTCTTCGAGAAATTGATGCCTTGCAATACCGGTTGACCATTGTCTTAAATATTCTTGGTCTGACCCGCCGGGCCACTTTTCAGATTCCGTACCATTCAAATGTTCAAAAGCCCGATTGTGAAAGCTGGTTCTGGAATCTGCCAGAATCATAATATCGTCGGGAACAGCTATTCTCAGGTCTCTAAACAAATCATAAAAACCGGTATATAATACATTAATCCCATTTTTAAAACCGGATTGTTCGGGAGTGCCATCGAGGTCGAGGTCAAAATCACCATTTAGATTACGGGTGATTACGGTTACGGTGGAGGCATCAAAAATGATTCCGTCAAAAGCATTCAGCTCATTTTCAAATAGGCTTTTTACTTCGTCGATGAGTGCTTCATTGGCGGTTCTGCCAAATCTATCCAGTGGGCTGATAGAAGAATAATTATAGAAGAATCTTCGTTCTTTAAATACTGCCAGTTCGGCAATACCCACTTTACCGTTTTCAAAACTTCGGGGAGTGGTTTCAAATGCCCCGCGTTCTACAATGAGTGAATTGCTTGCCGCATCAAAACCGGTAGCGGTTACATATTCGCTTTGGTAAAAATCTTTAACGCCGTTTTCTTCTACATACAGGCAAAAAGTGAGGTTGTCATTAAAATTATAGTTTTCATATAGAGAAACATCACCGATTTTTATAGTCGTTTGAGTAGCCGAAATATCTCCACTTTCGGTGATGGTATTTGCGGGTCGGTATATCCAATGTCCGGGATATACTTGTTCGCCGTTTTCATTCAGGTATTCAGGTCTCCTGTTTCTTCCGTTGAAATGAAGGATAACCTTATTGCCGGGGTGTGCTTGTTTGGCGGCAGTATAGCCGGCAACTACATTTTGAGTATTGCCCGTTCTTTCCTCGTCAACCATTTTTCCGGTAATAACCGGATAACGAAACATATCTTCTGCAAACTCTTCAATGGTGAGGGGTGCTTTTACGATACGATCGTTCTCATTTCTAACAATTTCATTATTGTCATCAATTAAAAAAATGCCGCCTCTCAAAGCGAATTCCGTATTTCTAAAAGCAACTGTACGCGGATAGTTGTCTTCTTCGATAGGGGTGAAGGATTGTTGCCCGTAAAGGGAACAAACGATGATTGTGAAAATCAAAGACGATGTTAAAAATTTATTCATAATACAATTTATGTGTTACAAAATTAGTAGGTGATTACACATAGTATGCTTTAAGTTAGCGTGATTAGTGATTAGTCAGTTAGGCTTTGGACAAAGGGGAATTGGGGAATTAGGAAATTGGGGAATTAGGTAAAATGTTCATTATCAATAAGTTATATTTTGATTTAAATTATTTTTATTACAATTTTTATTTCACTAATGAGTAAATTTTGAGTGAGTGAATGAGTGAATGAGTGAATGAGTGAATGAGTGAATGAATGAATGAATGAGTGAATGAATGAATGAGTGAATTTTTTCAATGCAATAATGATAAAATGTGCTAATGTTTCCGAATTAATACATTAGAAGATTATTGCATTAATTATTCACTCATTCACTCATTTTTTGCCAAAAACGCGCAAGAATTAAGAATGTAAATACTAATTCCCTAATTCCCCAGTTACCTAATGTCCAAAGCCCATTTCATAAATACAATTTAATCTTTCATAATCACAAATTTATGTGCCACAGTACGTTTATTATCAGATTGTAAATGGATGAAATAAAGCCCGTTTTGTAAAGAGGAGACATCCAAATGTTCTATGCCTCCATGATTTGTGTTCATTCTGCCACTTGACACAATTTGTCCTTGTATAGTACTGATGACGTATTCAATATTATTGTCATTATAGTTTTCAAAGTTGATACGAAGATAATCTCTCGCCGGATTGGGAGCAATGCTTATCGACACTATATCATCCGACTCTTGTTTTACATTGAGGGGTTCTACGATAAGCGATGAGACTTGATTATTGAAATTGATACCTGAAAGACATGAATCATCAGCCGTCAGGATAACTTCTCGCCCTGCAAAGTTGTGTTGATATAATCTCGCCTGCAATCCTGTCGGTATTGTGATAGATGATAGAGCATCGTTAGAGAAAAGGGGAATGAAAGCACCAAAAGGGTATTCACCAATGCCAAAGGATGCATTAGCCCCGGCGTAGTTGCAGTCTTGGTACAAGACTACTTCCTGAGCAATACTTTCACAGTCATCTTCAATACCGTTATCGTTTATATCTTCAAAAACCACTATATTTCTAAAAAATGAATCTCCATTCCGTCCGCCACCGTCATGATCAGTGACAAGCATAATACGGTCAATACCGCCTGTGTAAAAATCACCTATAGGTATGGTGTAAGTGACCCATTCACCATTAGCCGGATAGTTATTAAAATCTGTAATTCCCCAATTTTGCGTGCCGTATAATTTGAATGTTCTGTCAGAAGACAAACCGCTGTCATTTTCCAGAGCTATACCATGTATTTCTCCTTGAATATCACTTCTAAAATCAAATTTCAGAACAGTATTTGAAGCGATGTTGTATTGAAAATCAATGTATTTCCAAGCATTATCACTAATTCTGACCACGGTATTATTCTCACTTAATGTGGCAATTCCATTGTCTTGACCACCACCAAATGATTGATAAGTCGTATTCAAATCAATAGGAGGACAGATCATGTTGTCATCGTCTGCCAATGTTCCATACACTTCCACCTCTGCCAAACTCAGGAAGTTTGAATTATTGCGGCGCACCATGATGTAGCGGGCTTGCATATTGATGTCGGGGAAGGCATTGACAGTATTCACATTCAAGTCATCTATTTTGGTGTAGTCGGCGGGGTTGGTGCTGTCAATAAGACCGATGTAGAGGCTTGTACCATTTAGTCTATCTGAACAACAATCCGTTCTGTTGTGAACGTTGATAGTAGTGATGTCATATACATCTTCCAAATCTACTCTCCACCAACCCGTTTCATTATCGGTGTGTGTAATAGAACCGGCACCGTAAACGCCATTCGTATCGCCATCTACAGCTCTCGAAGCCACTCCATTAAATCTTGTAGAGGATTGTGTGGCGGGTTTGCCTATGGCAATGTGGTCAGTGGAAGGAGGCGGAGCCAATGTTCCATATACTTCTACCTCTGCCAAACTCAGGAAGTTTGAATTATCGCGGCGCACCATGATGTAGCGGGCTTGCATATTGATGTCGGGGAAGGCATTGACAGTATTCGCATTCAGGTCATCTATTTTGGTGTAGTCGGCGGGGTCGGTGCTGTCAATAAGACCAATGTAGAGGCTTGCCCCATTTAGTCTATCTGAACAACAATCCGTTCTGTTGTGAATGTTGATAGTAGTGATGTCATATACATCTTCCAAGTCCACTCGCCACCAACCCGTTTCATTATCGGTATGGGTGGTAGAACCGGCACCGTAAACGCCATTCGTATCGCCATCTACAGCTCTCGAAGCCACTCCATTAAATCTTGTAGAGGATTGTGTGGCGGGTTTGCCTACGGCAATGTGGTCGGTAGATACACCGCAATCTTCTCGTATTACGGTGATGCGATTGGAGAGGTTAAAACACCCTTCGAGTTGGCTCAAATTATTATTGGGTGCCAGCCCCGCCAGCCCATCTTCATAGGCGATGTGGTAAATGAAACAAGTTCCCGTTCCCGCTCCGTCAAAATTGGGTGCTGTAAATGAAGGAGGTAAGCCCAGTATATTACCGGAATCATCGGTGACGACCCATCCTTGATTAGTACCCGTACTACCGCTTAGGATGATGCCATTGGAGGGAATATTATCGGGTGTGCCATCAACACAAAAGTTGAAAGGTCCGCCCGTCAATGTACCACCTGTGACATCACAGACTTCATTATCATTTTGTAATTTCAATAAAAATAAACCTTCTCTAATACCACTGACTGCAATGACTCCGCTTTCAAAATAAGGATAGTTGCTCCAAGTACCTTCAAATTGGGGAAGGTCATTTGCGGGATAGGTATCGAAATAGGCAAATTCGGTCAGACTGGCAGAGGCGATATTGCTAATATCCAATACACGTAATCCTGAAGTATAGTTGGAAGAATATACCAAATCACCTTTGACGTATAAATTGTGGTCGATAGCCGCTCTCGGTGCTTCATAGAAGCCCATAAATACCGGATTATCCAAATCGCGGACATCCCACATGTAGGTGAGGGTATTATTGCCACCAAAAAATTCATCAAGTTCGTCGTTCATCAAAAAATATTGATGGTCTTCTGTGAGCCAACCCTGATGCGTATATCGTTGGTTTTGATAACCTGTTCTTGAGATTTGCGTCATGTCTGTTTTGTCGGTGACATCTACGATGGTCAATGTATTTTCATTTGAATTAAAACAGATTTCTGTGCCTTGGTACTCTGGGTCGGGTCCGATATAGTTGACGCATTGGGCATCATGTGTGTAACCATCTGTGCTAAAACATCCTGCAAATGTCGGATTATTCGGATTGTTGATGTCTATGGCATATAAACCACCCTGACACTGTCCCGCACCTACTACATAAGCGTAGCCCGAACCTTCATTAATCGCAATATTGTGTGAGCTGCCAAATGAAATTCCAATATCCAAACCGTTGAAATAAGCGGTGTTTGACCATGTTTGCGCTGTGGTTTGCCCATCAAGTTGCAGTAAGTTGAATACCTGCATACCATGTCCGTTTGCCTCACTGACAATGAATGCATGGTTATCGTGTACTTTGATGTCTCGCCAGTTACTACTGCTTGTCTGCGTTGGTAACTTACCTAGATAAGCCGGATTTACGGGATTGGTGATATTGAAGAAGGCAGTTCCATTGGTCAGTCCAATCATGACATATTCATCTCCGGTATCGGGGCTGGTCCAACCCCAAATATCGTTTGCTTGCGGAGCATCCATTTCTGAAAGCGGTATAAATGACAGTAAGTCAATACCTTCGCATGGATAGCCGTCTGCAAAGCCGCCCGTACAAGGGGTTTGTGCTTGTGATGCGTAACTTAATATGGTAATCGCAAGCACGCCTAAAAAACTATTTAATTTTGACATAAGTACACTATAAATTATTATTTTTTATTAAATAAATTTACTTGAAAATTTTGAATGATAAAAAATATTTAATTTGTTAATTTTTAATTATCAATAAAAAACAAAGTATAATTTAAATTAATTTGTTATTTATCCCGATAATTATCGGATATGCGTCAGGTTTAAATATATTCAACTTGTATTTACTTGATTAACAATAATTTACAAAGAATATTGAAATTAGAACGGGAATTAATCTCCCCCTTTGGAGGGGGTTGGGGGGTGGAAAAACAGCCGAAAGTCCACCCCCCAGCCCCCTCCAAAGGGGGAGATATATCATGCTTTCTTTTTCAATTTCTTTGTAAATAATTAATTATCATTATTTTATTTATTAAAAAATACTAAACCTGACGCTAATCCGATAATTATCGGGACAAAATTTGGCGAAGACATTGACATTCTTCTATTTAAATATTCTATTGATGCCCCACATCTTTTGAAATATTGATATTTTTAAACCAAAAATTATTTCTATATTTTAAATAAAAAAATATAAGTAGTCCGTTTGCTAAACTTTTTAAGTTTCGTAAACGTAAGCGGAGAACAAATTTTTGTAATCAACTAAAAAACCAGTGCATTACTTACGTTGACCAAACTTTTTGAAGTTTAGTAACGAGTTACTTAGAGATGTGTGGTATTATAGATTTAAACATTGCCTGGATAATGCGGAGAATTCTATTTTAATCATGTTCGACCATGAAGAAGATTTTGGGGAAAATTGATACTCAATAAGTTGGGGTATTTTGAATTTCAGAATTAAGAGCATATCTTTCTATTCTGAATATTTGTAAAAAATATAGGTTCTTTGACAATTTTTGCAAATTCAATAAAACGGTCTTTTCACGCAGCGTTCGCAGAGTACTGATAATCAATTCTCTGCGACCTCTGCGTTCTCCGCGTGAGACACTATTTGCAAAAATTGTCAAAGAACCAAAATATAGTAGAGTTTGGGCAAATAATTTACCCAAACTCTACATTCAGATACCACTTATCTACAACAAATAATTGTAGTATTACTTGATTACAACAAATTTCTTGGCGGCTTTTCTTCCTTCAGATAATTGCAGGGAGATGACATAGTGACCGTTCTGTAAGTTGCTAATGTCAACTATTTCCGTTGCACTGTGATTTTGGTTGTATTGACCTGTTGCGACGATTTGTCCTGCCATGTTGCTGATAAAGTAATTTATCTGTTCATCCATGTAGTTGACGAGGTCTAATTGCAACTGATATTGTGCAGGATTAGGGGCAATGCTAATGGCTAATTCGTCGGCAGATTCGACGCGGAGTGCTGAGTTACAGTTACCACTAAAAATATTTCTATTGCTATTGACCACCCATACGGTTCTGTTATCACCTACTGAAATATGGTTGGCAGTGCCTGTTTGCTGAACCCAAACGTTATTACCTCGGTAGAAGTGTACTCTACCGGAAGATGATAGTGCCCATAGATCTCCTCTACCTTCCGCAAAACTGAGGTCTCTGGTTCTAAGGTTTCCTTTTCTAGACCAGTTGCCGTTACTATGTTGATATACAAATCCATCTGTTCCGGTTATCCATGGGTTGCCGTCGTTTCGTACATCTATACGCACGCCTCTTCTGCTGCTATTCAATGCTTGCCATGAGTTGCCTTGTCTTCTGTAGATTCTTCCGCCATTGCCTACAACGGCGATAGTATTGCCACTACATCCGACATCACTGGCAGCACCACTGACTCGTCTCCAAGAATTTCCACTCAAGAAGTAAATCCGTCCATCGGTAGCTACTATCCAGGGTACACCTGCTCCGGTGACATCAATTCGGGCTGCTTGTACTCCTCCGGGTTGTATTTGCCAACCATTACCTGCTCTTCTGTAAACTCTTCGGTTAGTACCGACAACGTAGGTCTGTCCACCGCCACTACCGATATCTAGTGCTGCTCCATTTAGTCTTGTAAAGCTACAAGCGGTTGAGCCACCGCCGCCACCGCCACTGGTGACTCTACGTATTTGGAATCTTTCGTTGCTATTCCCTGTACTGAAAGCCCACATGTGAGGTCTCCCATTCCTACCACCACGCTTGTCTAACGCATGATTGCTACACAATGTAGTACGGAAAAAGAAGTTACCTCCGGATCTAGTGGCAATCCACTTTGAGTTGGGGCTAAAAGGGCTAGTATTGGTAGTGACTGTCGTACCATTACTACAACCTGTCTGTTGAGTTAGGAATCTGCCTGTTCTTACGTTTCTAATATCATAGACATTATCCCCAAGATGCCGAAATTCCCATTGTTGTGAATTGCTGTTGTCATTTCTGTTTGCCATCACTATGGCGGAGTTGCCTGTAGAGGATAAGTTTTGCCCGGTATTGGTTGCACGAATGTTGTAAGTGCCATTGGCAATTATCTGGGCATTAATGTCAACACTATAAGTTAATAGTGCAATCAGCATACAGCATAAAGCTGTTGTTGTTTGTTTAAACAAATTCATAATAAATTATTTAAAAATATGATTAAAAAAATATGTAATATTTGGTATTGGCTATTTCAGTAGAGTGGATGCTCAATTTGCATTCATAACTCATTGAATTTTAGAGATATTTTATGTTTTCTGACTCCCCGTCTAAGTTTGCTCAACTCTGATAATCAAATGTACAAAATATTGTCGGTTTTTCTGCATATTTTGATAAAATTATATTTTATAATTATTTATTCGTTATAAAATATTGACGCTTGTTTTTAAATGATAGTTTGGGAAACAAGATAAGTCGCCTGACATTTTAAAAATGTCCGCGAGTAGGCATCTTCCCAAACTAAAACTAAAAACACATATAATTCCGGTAAAATATGCAGTTGAGCCATATTGTCATTCAATGAATTGCAAAAAACTATCAACTATCAACTAACTTGACAATGTTAAATTAAATTTTTATTAAATATAAATAAGGTGCTTCGTTCTGAATTTGACCTAAAACTTGTCAGACATTTTGAAAATGTCAGACAAGTTTTAGGTCAAATTCAGCGCAGATTTCCTATTTCAAAC
>CALIZI010000359.1 GCA_938028705.1 uncultured Saprospiraceae bacterium
GAAGAATTAGCAAAATTCAATATTACCCCTCAACATCCCGACGATTTTATTTGTGATTTAATTAAAATGGATAGAAAAGCCGCTGAAGATGCCCTCAAAAAGCAACTCGAATCTCTCAAAAATCCACCGCAAACCAAAGAACAATTATTAGCAACTTTCAGAAAAAATGACTTAATAAAAGCCGCCGAATTATTCGCCCAAAACACCGAATAAGAAGCAAAGGGGAACTTGCAGCCGACGAATTTTGTTTGTATTTTTACAAAAACAAAAGAAAAAATTATGGTCGAATATATTGAAAATGTAACGGATGCAGAACGCAAAATGGCGCAATCTGCCATTGAATCACTTGCGGAACATGCAGGCAGATTGAATGGACATGATGATGAAAGTATTGAAATTCCAATGATGCACATTCCTGCAAAGGTTTATGCTTCGCTCCAATCTCTTTTGGGCAATATGGCAGAGGGCAAGGCAACTATATTCCTGCCATTTGATGCGGAAATGAATGTTAAGCAAGTTGCAAACCTCCTACGCTTTCCAATTGCCGATGTCAACAGTATTTTGGATAAAGGTCAAATTCCTTTTCGTGTCATTAACTCGGAGCGTAAAATGCTTTTGAGTGATGTATTGGTGTATGATAAGGAATTGCGGGAAAGACAAGATAGAGGATTAGAAATATTAGCGGAAGAAGCACAAAAACTAAATCTTGGATATTAATGGTTGAAAATCCAGAGATAATTGCCGTTTTAGATGCCTGTGTGCTTTATCCTGCACCTGTCAGAGATATACTTCTAAATATTGCACAAACTAGATTGTACAGTGCCAAGTGGTCGGATAAAATTAACACAGAATGGACACGTAATTTATTGAAAAACAGACCTGATTTGAAGGAAGCTAATTTGATACGAACACTCGGAGAGATGAACAATAGCTTTACAGAAGCCAATGTCACAGGATTTGAGCATCTTATTCCAACGATTGAACTTCCCGACCTTGATGACCGACACGTTGTAGCTTGTGCCATTCAATGTGAAGCTGAAATCATTGTCACCAAGAACCTAAAGGATTTTCCGAAGGAAGCATTGGAAAAGTTCAGTATCGTTGCTCAACATCCTGACGATTTTATATGTAATTTATTTAAAATAGATGAGAAAACTTTGCAAAAAGCTTTAAATAAGCAACTCAAGACCTTAAAAAATCCACCGCAAACCAAAGAACAATTATTAGCAACTTTCAGAAAAAATGACTTAATAAAAGCCGCCGAATTATTCGCCCAAAACACCGAATAATAAGCAAAAGGGAACTTGCAGCCGACGAATTTTGTTTGTATTTTTACAAAAACAAAAGAAAAAATTATGGTCGATTATACAGATAATACAACTAAAGGTACAGAACACAAGGAATTACAAATCTTTATCAAGCAATTAGATAAACACGTCGAAAAACTTGATGAAGATAACAGGTCTGTGATTATTCGAATAGGAAATACGCCTAAATTATTGGAAATGTCTCGTGAAACATTTCATTTTTTAAAAATAATTTTACGCGGACTATCAAAAGGGCAGTCTGCCGTAGTAGAATCTCCCGAAAAGGAAATCAACGTAGAGGAAACTGCCAGAATATTTTTTCACTCTTCCCCGCGTAGTGTGGAAGAACTTTTGGATAAAGGAGAAATTGCTTATCGGGAAGAAGGCGGAGAAAAATTGATGAAATTGGGTGAAGTAATGCGGTATGATAGAAAATTGAGGATTCGTAGAAGAAAAGCATTGGACGAAATGGTGAGGCTTTCAGAAGAAATGGGATTGTATGATATGGAAAATCACATGATGAAAAAATAATCTACATCAATCCAAAAAATCAAATCCGATAACCAATGGCTAAAGATTCAAAAACAATCGTTGTTTTGGATGCTTGCGTATTGTACTCTGCCTTCATGCGCGACATTCTTCTCAATCTTGCTGAACAAGGCATTTATGAACCTAAATGGTCAGATATTATTACAGATGAATGGCTTAGAAATCTTCTGCAAAATCGTCCTGATTTAAAGGAATCCAATCTTAGAAGGACTATCGGTTTCATGGAACAGGAGTTTGAAAATCCCAATGTTACCAACTTTGACCACCACATCCCCACCATTCAACTTCCCGACCCTGACGACAGACACGTTGTAGCTTGTGCCATTCAATGTAAAGCTGAAATTATCGTCACCACGAATCTAAAAGACTTTCCACCGGATGAATTAGCAAAATTTGGCATCATCCCTCAACATCCTGATGATTTTATATGTGAATTATTTGAGAAGAGAAAAGGAGATGCAATAACAGCCCTCAACGTCCAACTCGAAAAACTCAAAAATCCACCCCGAACAAAAGAAGAATTATTAGAAACTTTCAAAAAACAAGGCTTAATAAAAGCCGCCGAATTATTCGCCCAAAGCACCGAATAAGAATCAAAAAGGAACTTGCAGCCGACGAATTTTGTTTGTATTTTTACAAAAACAAAAGAAAAAATTATGGTCGATTATACAGATAATACAACTAAAGGTACAGAACACAAGGAATTACAAATCTTTATCAAGCAATTAAATAAACACGTCGAAAAACTTGATGAAGATAATAGGTCTGTCATTATACGAATAGGAAATACACCTAAATTATTGGAAATGTCTCGTGAAACATTTCATTTTTTAGAATTGATTTTAGAAGGACTATCTAAAGGGAAATCTGTCACCGTAGAATCCCATGAAAAGGAAGTCAACGTAACGGAAGCCGCTAAAATATTTTTTCATCTTTCACCACCTTATGTAGAAAAGGAATTATTGGCTAAAGGAGAAATTGCTTATCGGGAAGAAGACGGTGAAAAAT
The DNA here is from genome assembly GCA_938028705.1 of uncultured Saprospiraceae bacterium. GTDB lineage: Bacteria > Bacteroidota > Bacteroidia > Chitinophagales > Saprospiraceae > JAHDEO01. The sequence continues at coordinate 2,865 of CALIZI010000359.1, forward strand.
TGATGAAATTGGGTGAAGTAATGCGGTATGATAGAAAATTGAGGATTCAAAGAAGAGAAGCACAGGCAGAACTTACCAAAATATCACAGGAAATGGGTTTGTATGATATGCACGATAATCCTTTAGTGAAAGAATAAATTAAATTAATTTGTATAAAAAAATACAAAAAAGAAAGCCAAAAACTGAATAGGAGAAATGATTGAAAACTCAAAAACAATCGCTGTATTGGATGCTTGTGTATTGTATTCTGCCCCCTTACGCGATATACTTCTCAATCTTGCCGAACAAGGTATTTACGACCCAAAATGGTCAGAAATCATTACAAATGAGTGGTTTAGCAACCTTCTCAAAAATCGCCCTGATTTGAAAGAAGAAAGCCTTAGAAGAACAATCAACTTCATGGAAAAGAAATTTGAAGATGCCGATGTCACCGATTTTGACCACCACATCCCCTCCATTCAACTCCCTGACCCCGACGACAGACACGTAGTAGCTTGTGCCATTCAATGTGAAGCTGAAATTATTGTCACTAAAAATCTAAAAGACTTTCCGGCAAATGAGTTAGAAAAATTTAGCATCATCCCTCAACATCCTGACGATTTCATTTGCGATTTAATCAGAATAGATAAACAAGCCACAGTAGATGCACTCAACGCTCAACTCGCAACACTCATAAATCCACCCGTAACAAAAGAAGAATTACTCGAAACTTTCAAAAAAAATGGCTTACCAAAAGCCGCTGAATTATTCAAATAAAAACCGTACAGGCGACTTCAGTCGCCATGTCAATCGCTACACATGGCGATTGAAATCGCCTGTACATTTAATAAACGCACTATGACAACACGAATAAAAACCTTCTCCGACTACCAAGACGTTTACAAACGCAGCGTAGCCGACCCTGAAGCATTTTGGGCATCACAAGCCGAGACCTTTCACTGGCAAAAAAAGTGGGACAAAACCCTCGAATGGGATTTCCGAAAGCCTGATGTCAAGTGGTTTTTGGGTGGCAAATTGAACATTACCGAAAACTGCCTTGACCGTCATTTGGAGACGCGCGGCGACCAAGTCGCGCTACTTTGGGAACCCAATGACCCAAATGGCGAAGTCAAAAAATACACCTACAAAGAACTACATGCCGAAGTTTGCAAAGTTGCCAATGCGCTGAAAGCCAACGGAATAGGCAAAGGCGACAGAGTGTGCTTCTACATGCCGATGGTGCCGGAATTGGGCATCGCTGTACTCGCCTGTGCGCGGGTCGGTGCGATACATTCGGTGGTCTTTGCGGGCTTCTCTGCCAATGCCCTTGCCGACCGTATCAAGGATGCGACCTGCAAAATGGTCATCTGTTCGGACTATAATAATCGCGGTGCAAAATCTATCCCCGTCAAGCAAGTCGTGGACGATGCTTTGGCGATGGGCTGCGATAGTATTGAGACCGTTTTGGTGCATAAAAACACCGGCGGCGAGGTCACGATGGGCGCGAAAGACAAGTGGTGGCACACCGAAGTGGACGGACAATCTGCCGACTGCCCTGCCGAGGCGATGGACTCCGAAGATATGTTGTTTATTCTTTATACATCAGGCTCTACGGGCAAGCCCAAAGGCGTGGTGCATACCTGCGGCGGTTACATGGTTTATGCCGAATTTAGCTTCCGCAATGTGTTCCAATACGACGAGGGTGATGTCTATTGGTGTACCGCCGATATTGGTTGGATTACCGGACATTCCTACATTATATATGGTCCGCTTTTGGCGGGTGCGACGACGATTATGTTTGAAGGCGTACCCACCTATCCCGATGCTGGACGCTTCTGGGAAATGGTTGAAAAGCACAAGATTAACCAATTCTATACCGCACCAACGGCGATACGCGCACTGATGGCAAAAGGCGACGAACACGCCACAAAATACGACCTTTCTTCGCTCAAAACGCTTGGCACAGTCGGCGAGCCTATCAATGACGAAGCATGGAAATGGTATAACGAAGTCATCGGTAAAAAGAACTGTCCGATAGTAGATACTTGGTGGCAAACCGAGACGGGCGGCATTATGATTACGCCGCTACCGGGCATCACCGAGCCACTCAAACCGTGCTTTGCGATGCAGCCGATGCCGGGCATTCAGCCTTGTCTGGTCGATAAAGACGGCAAGGAAATTCACGAAAATGATGTAGAGGGATTGTTGTGTATCAAATTCCCTTGGCCCTCCATGATTCGCACAACGTATGGCGACCATGAGCGTTGTCGCAACGTCTATTTTTCGGCGTTTGAGGACAAATATTTTACAGGCGATGGCTGCCGACGTGATGCCGACGGACACTATCGCATCATTGGTCGCGTGGATGATGTCATCAATGTTTCGGGTCACAGACTCGGTACGGCAGAGGTCGAAAATGCCATTAATCAGCATCCCGATGTGGTCGAATCCGCAGTGGTCGGCTACCCACACGACATCAAAGGACAGGGCATTTACGCCTACGTCATAGCGAAGGGCGCCCCCGCCGATGTGGACGCTTTCCGCAAGTCGCTGGTTGATGTCGTGAGACAAGAAATCGGTCCTATCGCCAAGCCGGATATGATTCAAGTTGTTCCCGGATTGCCCAAGACGCGCTCGGGTAAAATCATGCGTCGTATCCTCCGCAAAATCGCTTCGGGCGATACGTCGAACCTTGGGGATGTTTCTACTTTGTTGAATCCGGAAATTGTGGAGGCGGTGAAGGATGGGGCTTTGGTGTAGCGCGACACTTCCAGTTCGCGTATGCGTGTGGAACGCAATTTTTCTGAAAATATAAAGCCGAACATTTTGTTCGGCTTTTTTATTTAAAATTCTTTAAATCAATGAGATTGATGTTCAAATAATTTTTTCTCAAATGTTCAAAATCTTTGTCAGTAGTGATTAATTCCAAATTGTAAACCGAAGCTGTCGCAGCAATCCAAATATCATTTTTACCCATATTTCTTGCGGTAAAATCGCTTGGTAATTCGGTTAATTTACCTTGACTAAAAGTATCAATTTCAGCGTATTTCTCAATAATGTCCTCTGTATTAATTTCTGTTCTAATGAAATCTAAAAACAAATCATTCAGGCGATTTATACGTCTTTCACCCCATTTATTTTGTTTGGCAATTGATTTAATTTCGCCAACAGAAACAACTGAAACAACGAGATTATGATTGCCTGTTATAAGGTTTAACTCATTTTCAATATTTTGTGTAACAACGTTATCGCGAACGTAGGTGAGTAGGATATTGGTGTCTAAAATATAGTTCATCGTGTCAATTGAGCTAATAAATCCTCAAGCGGTTCTTGAATATCTAAGGCTTTGGTTTTCGCAAAAAATTCTTCTCTTTTGATAGGTGTATAATTTTGTTCTTCAATGAGTTGCTCTAAAGTAACACCTTTTCGAGTGGGTTTTATTTTACTGATAAAATCATCTGAAGATTGAATCTCCTTGACTTGTGCCTCAATTTTAGAGACATCCTCTTCCTTTTCCAATTTTAAAATATCTTGGATAAGTTGTTGCTTTCTATTATCTAATGCTGTTACCATGATTCAAAAATAGGGAATTTTTAGGAATTTTTCAATAAAAAAGCCGGACGAGTTACGCCCGGCTTATTATTTTTTGTGAAAATCAAGAAAGGTAAGAACAATTCGATTTGCTGCAAGTCACAGGAGTTGAGAATAACTTTTGATAGAGTTCTTCTTTGACTTCTTGCAAATGTGCATCTACATTTTCCTGACCTCCAAAATCTTCGAGTAACATGTTGTTTCCTCGTTGAATATCGTGTTCTAATTCGCGTAATTCATAAAGATTGAATATATCTTTTTCAGTCTTTGAAATATTTTTTAATTTTAGTTCTTGCATTGTAAATAAGCGTTTTTATTGCCCCTTCTGATGAATTCATTGCTTCGGCTATCTCTTTAATTGTGAAGCCTTCACTTTTCATCTTTACTGCCATTGCTTGTCTTTTTGGAATGCTTTTTAGGGCATTTTCCAAGTCCATTTTGGAAGAAGAATCTAGCTGATACCCATTGTCTTTGAGTTGGTATTCTGAAATATCTTCCAATATTTTTTTCTTTTTGACGTAAGTGATGCAGTAATATCGGACAATGCCTAATAAATACGGTTCAATGTAATCAGCGTGGGGTTTAAGTTTGGTAATATCTAACTCAAATATCTTCAAGAAAATATCGTGAGTTAAATCTTTCGCATCAGTCTTGGAATAGCTATAAGCTATCTTGTAAACTTTATCAAATAAAATCTCATAGCATGACTCGTGAAATTTTCGAGTTTGCTGGCAGCAAGCCGAATTTAAGGCTTGGTTTAGTAACAATTTTAAATTCATAAAATAAAAAATAATTTAATTTAATGCCCTTAGGCGGTTTAAACTTTCCTACCTTTCGTTGTTTTGCCATAATATTTGAATTTGATGTTTATGTTTATGTTCTTTGAGGAGCTACTTATATAACTACTTTTTGAGTTAAAAAGTCACGTTGAGTATCAAAAAAACAAAAAAAAGGTAATAGCGACGAAAAACAAGACTGCAAGAATGGTGCTTGCGCTGTAATTTTGCACCTTGATTTCGTTTTTAAAAATCTTTTTATCTCTTTGATACTCAAATGAAACATTGAAAAGTTTTGGTTTGTTGTGTTTATTCATATTTGTAAATTTTAGTTGATGATGTGTACTACTCTATAAAGTGAATTTTGGGCTAAAAAGTCACGTTGCGTCTCCAAATAAGGTGAGTTTTTGTGTTGATTTGTGGTTAAAATCTTTGTAAATTGCAACTATGTCAACAAGCACAGCATATCAAGAAATCATAGACTTCATCGCCTCCGGCACGAGTCCTGAGTCGGTGGTGGCATTTCGTCCTTCCGAAGCGGCGCAGGAACGGGTACGCGCCTTGCTATACAAAGAAAAAAATGCCAAATTGACCGAAGAAGAGAAAACCGAATTTGACCATTACATGCACATCGAACACCTGATGCGTCTCGCCAAAATCCGCGCTCGTCAATTGCTGCAAAACTGACCAAGTTTATTGCTTCCCTACCAAAATCTTCGTAAATTGCAGCTATGACACAATGGCAAAATCACATCCACTCCGACCAAAAAGTCTTATTGGGCAAGCCTGTTATCAAAGGCACACGTATTTCGGTGGAGTTGATATTGGAATTATTGGCGGCAGATTGGTCGCATGAAATGATATTGGAGAGCTATCCGACGATTACGGCGGAAGATTTGAAGGCAGTCTATCTGTACCTTCGGGAGTGCATGGACTTGGAGCGTTATTTTCCACATCCAAAAATGGTGTAAATGACTTTTTTAGCCAATGAAAATATGCCGATACCGAGCATTAAGAAGTTGCGTGAGGCGGGTTATGAGGTCATCAGTATCGGTGAAGATTTGCCCGGTATTTCAGATGAAGAAGTCTTGGAGAAAGCCGTCAAAGAATCGCTGATTATCCTTACATTCGACAGCGATTACGGCGAACTGATTTACAAATACCGAAAGCCACCGCCCGCAGTCGTTTATTTTCGCCATAAAGGTAACTCACCAACTTGGGCAGCCTACACCTTGATATTTCGATTGGAAAATGGCTTGGAATTGGACGGTTATTTTACTGTGATTAAAGATAAAGGCATTCGTCAACGAGAACTTTAATTTATGATTTCAACAAAAGCAAAAGACCATTTGGATGTCCTCATCCATGAAAAAGGACTACGCATCCAATCTATCATTAAGAACACTAATTCAGCACAATCAAAAATAGCCCGTCACAACCTACGCTCAAATAACAAGACATCCACCAAACCTTATCTTATTTTCCACCTCACCACTAATTGCATATTTTTTTCATGTAAATGATAAAAAATATGTCTCAAATACATCAAAAATAAACTAAATTTGATGTATTAATTTTTCACCTATCCATCTAATTTATGAGAGTTCTACACCCAAATGGACTATTGCTATGCCTAATGTTCATTTTTATAAGCCAAGTCGTTGATGCACAAAATGCGATTAGCGAAAAAATAGCCCAAAATCTTACCCAAATACAAAGCACGAAATTGTACAGACCATTAGAAATGGTGGCTGCCGATGAATTAAAAAATCGAATCACCGACGATGTATTGAGTCGCAAGCAATTTTTCAAAATACAAAATCAAGCGGTTCAAACCATCAAAAATAATAATAGCGAATACCTGCGAATCACGATTCCGCTAAACGGAGAGGATACAGAATTAGAACTGGTCAAAGCCCAAATATTTACCGATGATTTCCGCACAGTAGCTACTTCTAATCCCAGCGCGACATTGGATATAGACATTGGCATACACTATCGCGGAACGGTAAAAGGTACAGAAAAAAGCCTCGCTGTCATTTCATTTTTTGATCATCAAATGATGGCTTTGGTACAAGTAAATGATGAGCAATACACGCTGGGAAAAGTACCGGATAGCGATTATCATATTTTGTACAAAAACAGTGATTTAAATTTTACACCCGATTTTTCCTGCGAGGCTATTCCTTGGCGCAAAGGTAACACGATTAGCGAGATTGCGCCTGTCGAAAAATCTATGATGGGCTGTGTCCGAATCCATGTAGAGGTGGATTATTCATTATATCAAGACTTAGGTTCAAGCATTATAGCTACAACGAATTACGTCAATGGTGTATTTGCCGAAGTCGCTACCATGTATGCTAATGAGAGCATTAGCATTCAAGTTAGTTTCATACGTGTGTGGGATACGCCTTCGCCCTACAATTCCGGTACCGAACTGGACGACCTTACCGCACAAGGTTATGGTAGAACCTCTGGCGACCTGGTACATTTGGTATATAATGATGGCGGCGGCGGTGGTGGTCTTGCTTATCTGAATGTTTTGTGTTCATCTACAACTAATACGGGTGTCAGCAGCGTTTTTGGTGCTTACAATAATGTACCGACCTACTCGGAAGATGTAGCTGTGATTACGCATGAATTGGGACATAATTTTGGCTCTGACCATACCCACGACTGTGTCTGGAACGGAAATAATACACAAATAGACGACTGTGGCAGTAAATACTATGATGAGGATAACGACCCCGATACCCAAGCAGAACCATGTTACGATACGAACAATCAAATACTTCCTACGAGTGGCACAATTATGAGTTATTGTCACTTACTCAATAATATTGGAATTGACTTCAATCTGGGCTTCGGAACACAACCCGGCGACTTGATTCGCAGTCGTGTCAATGCTGCGACTTGTCTCTCCGCTTGCGAATCGCCTACGTGTAGCGACGGTTATCAAAACGGTGACGAAGAAGGTATTGACTGCGGTGGTGCTTCCTGTCCGGTTTGCCCGACTTGCGACGATGGCATTCAAAATGGTAACGAAACCGATATAGATTGTGGTGGCTCTTGCCCGCCTTGTCCATGCGATGCTAATGCCTTGACGCTTACTATTAATTTCGATAATTTTCCACCGGAAACCACTTGGATAATTAAAGATTTTCTTGACATTGGCGTAGCACTCGGCGGTCCATACAACAATGAAGTTCCCGGCTCAACACTCACAGAATACCTCTGTCTATCCAATGGTTGTTATGATTTCATCATCAGAGATGCTTATGGAGACGGTATCTGTTGTGGTTTTGGCGATGGCTCATATAGTCTTGCAGATGCAGACGGTAATATATTGGTTTCAGGCGGTGAGTTTGGTAATGAGGAGATTACTAATTTCTGTATATCAAGTAGTGGACCCGGATGGGAAACCTGCGATCCGGTCATTGACTTAGGCACAGAAACCCTGTCCACAGGTACGGTACATGCACAAGACGAAGTTATCAGTGCGGGTACTGTTCCGGCTCAAACCAACGTCTCGCTCAAAGCCGGAACAACCATTCATCTCGAAAGCGGCTTCAATGTTGATACAAATGCAGATGTAGAAATACTGATTGAGAATTGTATAGTGCCTGTCGCTGTACCTGATTAAATTGGTGTTATTGATAGCTCAAAAAACACCAAGTTAAAACGTCATTCTGAACTAAATTCAGAATGACGTTTTGCTTTAAGACCTATGTATAATAGGTTTTCCGGGTAGTCCTAATAGATGTAAAGCTGAAAGGCAAATTTGAGCATTACACTTATAGCACTACTATTTTCTGATACCATTACTTTCCAACTACTTTCCTTGTTTTATATTTTTTTTAATAATAATAAAAATATTGAAATAAATAGTTGGCGAATAATTCAAATAAAAACCCTATTTTTGAAGTTGAAAAAATAATAAGTAAAACCAAAATGAAATTTTGGTGTTAAATATATGAATAAAAATAGAAAATAAAATTGTTTTATATATTTTTATTTAAATAAATTGTTGAATTTTACTCAAATTAAAAAATAGATTCTCAAAGTCTTTACTATGAACTATCAACCATGAACTATTGACTATCAAAACTATGCCCATGGAAATTAATCCAGCTACCCAACAAGTGTCTCAAATGCACCAAGGTCATTATCCGGGTGCAATGAAGGAGTATGCTATTTTGTACGAATTAATGTACAAGATAGAATCACCGAGTCGCTTGACGCAGAACAATGAATTAACGGAGAAACTGAAGGTAGAAACAGGCTATGATGTGGCATTAAGAGCGGCAGGGTTTTTATTATATTTTTATTTGAATGATCAATCAGGCGAACCATTCGCACAAATGGATTTATCGACCTCTGCCTTATTTGGAAAGGGTTTAAATAATTCAATATCAGAAGATAAAACATCGCTAATACTTGATATAACTCGTCAATTTATAGAAGAAAAAAAAGGTGCGTCAACTATCTTAAATGATTGGATACGACATTATTTTAAAGGCAAATCGCAACCCGGAATATGGCGAATGTTAAATAGTATGGAAGTAGGAGAAAGGCGCAATATAACGATTAGTGCGGGTAGTGATTTATCACAAAAAGTAGAACAGATTTTTGATTATTTATTTCATGCAGAGGCGGTCGTGCATAAAATGGCATTATTGCTCAATAGTGGTGCGACTATGGACATCAGCCCCGAAGAAAAATTGTTTAATCGGGCAGTGGATGATGCAGCGTATCAGGCAGTTTCTATGAAAGACTTTATTGCGCGATTAAATATAAATTACGAAAATTTGTTACGCATACGCGATAAAGAAAAAGGACATCATTATAAAGGCTACCATATCAATATTTACATTCTCAAAGAGAGCGCAGTCAATAGCTCAATAGCCAACCTGCTTCACCGAATGAGGAATCGTGAGGATACACATCGTGCTTTGGAGCGTTTACGTTTGTTAGGAATTATTGACAATTTTCGTGAAGAAGATAATTCGTTTAATATTCATTTTATAAAAAAAGAAAAAAGTGAATACGAACAAGCATTACGCACCTACCTTGAAGGTTATGAAACAAGTGAAGAAGTAAAAATATGGATAGACAAACTGTCGCGAAAGCCAATAACAGAAGAAGGTCATCCCTCCGAATTGTTCGATGAATCGGTAGAAACGCGGAAGGTAAGCGATGTTTCGGGCATGGATTATTTACGAATTTTGCTGCGTTTTTTTTATACACGAATCGCTCCGCAAGGCATTGTCCTCACTCCAAAAATCGCTGAAAACGATGACGCAACTGAGAACATAGTGTTTGATAATCCAAATGACTTTTTTTACGATAAAAAATATCTATACACCGGACACCAACCCAATTTTATAGAGGATACTTCGGAGGGGAAAATACATACATTGGATGTGGTATGGAAATATATGGACGAGGTAAGTCGCGTTGAAAATGAATCTTCTGTGCTGAATATCAGGCATTTACAAGGGTCTGCTGCCTTTATGCGCCAACAACACCCCGACAATCCGGTGTTTATTGTATTGAATGCTTTTTGTATCTTTTATTTAGAAACAACAGTACGAGACGGGCAAATACATATACCCGATATAGTGCGCTTGAAAGTCGGTGCAGAGGACTTCGTTAATGGTTTTATTCGCTTCAAAGACTTAAATAATATGAGTGACCAAGACCTTCAAACGGCAGTCAAAAAATTTGAAGAAAAAGCTACGCAACATAAAGCCGAATTAAAAAACATTATAAATCAAGTTGCCGAACTCTTATATTTGGAACTTCGCAATCGTTGGTTGAGACAATTTAAACAAAAATTATACGCTTAATAAAACGGTTGACGGTTGACGGCAGACGGTTGACGATAAACGGTAAATGACAAAAGATAATTTAATACGATATATCCTTTTCACTTACCATTTATCGTTAGCCGTCCACCGTTTACCATCAGCCATCCACCGTTCACCGTTTATCAGATGGATAATATATTTCAAACGGAATTGAATACAGCCTTGGAAGAGTTGCAACAACATCTTGAGGGCTTGGGTGCTGCAAAGACACAATTGGAGCAAACGCGAAGTGCAGCATCGGGTGTAGTGACGGGTGCGAATCGTTTGACTAATGATTATACACAACATTTGAATGCCTTGACAGCACGAATTGATACCTTTTTGACGGAATCAACAGCGCGGTCTAAGGACTTTCACAGCGAAGCCGCCACACGCATTACACAACTCCAAGAGAACTATGAGCGAAAAAGTCAACTCATGCTTGGCAATATACAATCCGCTCATAGTCAGGAAACTAAAGTATATCTTGAAAAGGCAAATGAGCAATTGCTCAACTTCCTCAACTCTACCAATGAATCCATAGAAGCCACTGTAACGGAGATGAATAAGCAAATCGCGTTGATGAATGATATGAACAATCGGCAAAATGGACAGGTGAAGGAATATATGGTGAGATTTGAGCGATTGATGCGTGCCGTACACGAAATGGAGGAGCGGATTAGTACGGTTAATTTTCCGTCACTGTTCGCAGAATTGAACCAAACGGTCACCTCTGCCGATAAAAATAACCGCCAAATGCTCAACGAAATCAGCGACCTCAAAAAACACATCCGCCTTGAATTGAAGGCGCATACCAAAGTCCTTGAAACTAAGATTCAAAGCCAGGCTTCTGCCATTCGTCTGATGCAAATATTGGTCATCGTGATGTTTGTCGGGGTATTGATTATGGCGTATTTGATGTATTGAGGTAGCCCGGTTTATCACCACTAAGTTCACTAAAAGCACAAAGGTCGAATTAACGTAATAAGAAAACAAAGATAGTGTAAGAAATTCATTATTAAATACTTAGAAATATTTTGTGAACTCTGCGTCCATTCGATTTTATCCCGAAAGCTTTCGGGATTAGTGAACTTAGTGGTTCAATATTTTATCAACAAAAAACCAAATAACGCGCCTGACTTTCCTTTCCTTTTACATAATCTAAAAATACTTCGAGTGCCTCACGTTTGGGTTGGTCGAGATGATAATTGATATATTTAGTATAGTAATCTTTCAAACTAAAATCAGGACTTGCAGCTTGATATTTATGGATGACTTTGTGCAGATTGTGCAGACCAAAATCAAGTGCGGCATTAAATTTTTGAATAAACTCCTGCGGTAGTGCGCGATTGCTGACCCATGCGGCATACACGAAAGGCAAGCCTGTGAAATCTTGCCACGCCGCACCCAAATCATAGACAAAAGGATACGCATCTTCCAAACCAATTGTACGGTCACCGATAACCAATACAGCTTCATCGTGTGCAGCATTGCGCTCATAGCCGGGCTGTGCCTGCACAAGCTGTGGCTTGAGTTTCCAATGATATTTGAGCAGCGTTTTAGTGAGTTGTACGGAGGTACGCGACTGATAATCCAACCACACCCGACGCACCATTTCCAAGGGCTGATGACTGTATAAACACACCGTTTTGACCGCCCCCACGGAACCAATACAAAAATCAGAAATGATATGTGGTGTTTTTAATTTCGGAATGATCGCTACCGGAATCAAACCCAAATCTGCCTGCCCCGATATGAGTTTTTCGGCACACATCGAGGGAATATCAAGGCTCAAATCCATCATCCTGTTTAAGCCTTTTTCTACCAAACCATACACAAACGGCTTGGTATTCAAATAAGAAACTGCTGAGACTTTTATCATGTTTTACTTTAGTATCGAGTATCGAGTAGTGAGTAGTGAGTATCGAGTAGCGCACTATTAAAACTCGCTACTCGTTACTCGGCACTCGCTACTCCAAGTGCTTTACATCATTTTCCAATACCACGTTGAATGTTTCCCCATCAAAAGTAGCTTTGAAAAGACCTGTATTAGCGTGTTTATATTTCTCCATTTCGTGGAGGTGTTCGTTTTTCAGTAGCGTCATCAGGCAGCGCATGGCGCGTCCGTGTGTGCATACGAGGATGCGGTTTTCGGAGCGGGTTTTGAGGTGGTTGATAAACTCATTGAGGCGGTCAATCAGTTGCTTTGCGCTCTCGCCGTTTTTCATACTTGCATCCAGATTGCCCAGGCTCCATGCCGCTATCATATCTTTATAAATTTGGTGGTCTTCCGGCGTACTCTCCTTGCCTTCGCTATCGCCCCAACCGATTTCATTGAGTTGCGCCCACTGTTCTGTCGGTATATGATCATCAATAAAATGCTGCACCGTCTGTCGTGTGCGTTGCAATGCGGATACAAAAACCACTTCAAAATCCACCTGTTTATAGGCTTCATAAAAGGCTTTTCCCTGCGCCCTACCCGTCTCATTCAACGATGAGTCAATGCCGCTGCCTTGTATGATGTGGCGTTTGTTGTAGTCGGTTTCGCCATGCCGTATAAAATAAATTTCTTTCATATATGTGGTCGATACGCGATTAATTGTGGAGACGCGATTAATTGTAGAGACGCGATTAATCGCGTCTCTACAATTTTATTTATATCCAACTATTCCGGTTGCACATCCGAAAAAGTAACTTTTCGTCTCTATATTCAGCCCCAAATTTTCCAATTCCTTTCCAAACGATTTACAATTCTCAAATTTCTCACAATATATGCCCAACATTTTATAGGTGTTTGAATCGCCTTGAAATATTCTGCCTATGATTGGAATGATTCTTTTCAAATAAAACATATAGGGTGTTTTTAATATAAAATTATTGGGTACTGATATTTCTATCATGGCTATTTGACCTCCTTTTCGCAATATTCTTACAACTTCTTTTGCCAATTCTTTAAGCTGATTTTGGGAGAATGTTTTTAGTCCGAATGTGGATATAACAAAATCCGCTGATTCAGATTTTATCGTGTTGTCCAACACATTCTCTTCTCTTATTTCAACATCCCACCCGACATTTTTCACCAGTTTTTCACTTGCCTTCCTGTTCATTTTCGGCGAAATATCAACTCCGGTTATGTTTACTTTTGCCTCCTTCAATATCAAATACCAACTCTCGCCCATTCCCGACATCAAATCATATCCCTGATTAAGTTCCGCATTCCAATTTATTTCCTTCACACATTGTTTTCGCCATCTTTCCGTAAATCCAAACGAGGATATATAATTTGTAATGCCATACGTTGTTGACATTTTATCAAACAAGCGGCTTACATAATTCGCCTCATACATGTTTTCATGGTTATTCATTCAAGATTATTTTTTACAATTCATTGATATGTATTCTTTCCCTTTTTTTGCATTGTAATTATTTTAATATTAAATAATATTTTTATTTTGAAATAATTTTATTCACCCGATTAACTAACTTGACAATGTCATGTTCGATTTTTATTTGATGGCATTTTGCTCTTGAATTTGGGCTAAAACTCGTCAGACATTTTCAAAATTCACCGATGATGTCATATTTTTCCGGCAAAGTTTAAATGTCAGACGAGTTTTAGCCCAAATTCGGAAAAAATATCTAATGTTAAATACAAACATATTTTTATCTTTAAAACATGACATTGTCAAGCTGATCAACCAATCAACTAATTCACCACCGGAAGCGCAACGTAGCCTTTATACACTTCCTCATTCGGGAATTGATAATCCGTATAATCTTGCACCACATTATATAAGGTATCGCGTTCAATCGCTTCGCGGTTCACACTGCGAATCAGGTTGACCAATTCGCGGGTCGATAGAGCGGGGGATTGCTCTTCCGAACCTGCCATCGTATAGATTTTGGTCGTGTCGTCAATCGTGCCGTCAATATCATTCACACCAAAGGCGAGCGACATCTGCGCGGTCTCCCTACCAATCATGGGCCAATAGGCTTTAATGTGGTCAAAATTATCCATATAAATTCTCGCTATCGCATAATTCCGCAAATCTTCCACCGTCGTACTCTCCGCGATATGCGACATTTGATTGTTTTTATTTCTAAATTTTAAAGGTATAAATGTCTGAAAACCACCTGTTTTATCTTGCAATTGGCGCAAGCGTTCTATATGATCTATGCGGTGTTTGAACTCCTCAATGTGTCCGTACAGCATGGTGGCATTACTTCTCAGCCCCAATTCGTGCAGTATCTCGTGGATGCGAAGCCACTGTTCGGCATTGCATTTTCCACCTGCGATTTGGTCTCTGATTTCGGGATGAAAAATCTCTGCACCACCGCCGGGCATCGAATCCAATCCGGCATCTGCCATGCGCTTCATGCCTTCTTCGTAAGAGATTTTTTCTTTTTTAAAAATATAATGATACTCAACAGGCGTGAGGGCTTTGATATGCAATTCGGGGCGATGTGCTTTTATTTTTTTAAATAATTCTTCGTAAAAAGAAACATCATATTGTGGCAGCACACCACCTACAATGTGGACTTCTGTGACGGGTTTTTCATCATACTTTTTAATCATGTCCAGCATCTCGTCCAATGTGTATTCCCAACCTTCTTCCCGTTTTTTGATAAGGCGCGAATAGGAGCAGAACGTGCAGGTATAAAGACAAACATTGGTGGGTTCGAGATGAAAATTGCGGTTGAAATAGGTCTTGCTGCCATGCTTGCGCTCACGAATATAATTGGCAAGTGTACCGAGATAGCCCAAAGGCGCATGTTCGTACAAATACACACCTTCGTCAAAGGTGATGCGCTCTTGGTCCTCCACTTTTTGGGCAATACGCTTCAAGCTAGTGTCCAAATTCGACGTTTTTAAAAGGAGTTCGGCTGATGATTGTACTTGCATGATAGTATCCATTTTCTGATTATCCGTCTAAGTTTCCCCAACTCTGATAATATAAAAAATATTATGATTCAATGAATTGTAAAAACTATGAACTATGAACCAACAACTATGAACTGATAATCCATTTTTTTATTCCTTGTTTCAACAAACAAAATTACTTAAAAGTTTTTGAACTTTCAATTATTTTTGAAAGAAAAGGATTGCCTGATAGTTGATTTGAGGAAAATAAGGCATGTTTAGAAATATGGTTGACACTTTCTTGAAATGTAGTGAACGTTCCAAATTGAGTAATCACGCAGAGAACGCAGAGTTCGCGGAGATTTAATGTAGCATCCCTCTGCGAACGCTGCGTTCTCTGCGTGAAAAAGTGTCAACTACTTTTACGGCAAATCTAAACATGCGAAAAATAACTTCGATTCCTTTTTTTTATGTATATTTGGCACTCTGTTTTAAGACTACCAAATATAGCGCACACCACAGACTATACAACACCACACCTTAATACGTTAAATCTATCAACTTGGATTTTTGGACGAGTATCAATTTATGTATTTTGATTAATTTTAATATTTTGAATAAAATTTATTAATATTTAAAAATCATTTAATACAGATGTTTATCCATATCGAAATGGCTTTATTGGGTAATTAATTTTTGCTCAAAATCTCACATTATTGAAACTCCTAATTATAAGGGTAACAATTGCCGATTCGTGCCTTTATTGGATGTTAAGATTATCCTAAAATTAACAGCGTTTTAATCTACTGAAAACTTAAAAATATATACTTTTGCCCTGCAAAAAATAAAACCCTGCAATTGGACGATTGTAAGCAGGTTGTGCTTTTTATAAAAAATTGATTATCAGTTTTTTAAATGAAAAAAAGAAAACAATCTACTATCGTTTTCGTATAAATACAATTTGTGTTTGTCATTTTAATCTTTTAAGCGTTAGAGCGTCATTAAATATGAAAAACTGCTACTTTCTGTTTCAACCCACCAAACCCAAATCCTGTTCTTATCCTTTTTTTACATTGTTGATGATATTGTTTTGTTGGCTTTATGGCGGACAGGCGGTACTTTATGCACAACTACCTACTATGGTGATTAATGAAGTCTCTCAGGGAGGGGATAGTGACGAGATGGGTAATGAAGAATATGTTGAATTGCTTATAGTAGGTGAACCGGATGCTGAAAATAATCCAACCTGTAAGCCTTGTCTTGACATTAGAGGATGGGTAGTTGATGACAATAATGGTGATTTTACTCCTATATCAGGCTCCGGACATGTCAGTACCGGTACTTTACGCTTTAATCCAAGCAGTGACCATTGGTCTTGCGTACCTTACGGATCATTGATAGTTATATATAATGAAGTATCTCCCAATCCGGAGCTACCTACCGATGACCCTACGGACAGCGACGAGGATTGTGTCTATATTGTACCGGGAAACAGCCCGCATCTTGAAGGCGATAAAGATACACCCAACGCTGCAAATAGTAATTATGCAAGTACAAATTGGGGAGACCCGCCGGCTTGGGATGTTACAAATGCCATGAGTGGGGCAAACTTATCTATTTTGAATAATATGGGGGATGCCATTCAGGTGCGGGATAATAATTACAATTTAATTCATTCTGTAACGTGGGGAACTATTACGGATGGAGCTATTAAATTTGACGGTCAAGATGCCAATGATATTGTATTTGAAATGATTAATCAAGTTAATGATAACGACCCGTTTAATCAAGCAAACTGGATAGGCAGTAACATACCCGGAGGTGAAACGCCCGGCGACCGCAACAGTACTGGAAATCCTGATTGGATAGATGATATCAGCTCTTGCGATTATATCATTGATGAAGAGCCACCGGAGATAGATGATATACTTCCTACAAATATCTGTATGATAGGGGATGGCGTATTGGATATAACAGTAGCAGGAGGTTTGGCACCTTTTACCTTTTATTACGAAAATACAACTTTGGGTACTCCGGTACAAGACAGCGTCAGTGCTATGAATACCTTGGCAATAAACGAATTGGAAGCCGGAGAGTATAGCATCACTGTCACCGATGCTTACGGATGCCCCTCAGATGAAGATCAAGCAACCATAGAAGGAATGTTCCTTACTCCTAATCCAACGAATGACCAATGTCCGGGGTTTGGAGAAGGCACAGTAACAGTAGCGGTAGCAAATGGTACTTCTCCTTACACTTTTTTTTGGGAAAATGTTAATGACCCGGGCAATACCTTCGGTGGGATACCGGTGACGACTATTGATCTCCAAAATCTTGAAGCGGGTACTTACAGCATGACGGTTACTGATGCTGGCGGCTGCGAAGCTGTAACAACTTATACTATTGGCAATGCATCAGTGGGGTTTACAGCATCTATGGCACCCATGTCGCCTAGCAATGTCACCAATTGTGGCAATGAAGATGGTGCTATAACAGTTATTCCGGGAGTTAATGGGTATAGCTATGTGTGGGATCCTGCACCGACTGCATCACAGATGACTGCCGACGACAATAGACTAATTAACCTCCCGCCTGGCGGCTATGAAGTCACTTTGACGGATCCTGATGGTTGTACTTCAAGCACTTACGCTACGGTCTCTACCAATATTCCTTCCAGCGGATGTGTGGATGTGACTGCTATTATTACCCGCATTACTTTTCCGCCACTTGCTGATGGACTAACGTCTTCTACCGAATGGGTGCTTGATATTAATGGCATTAAATGGATATTTGACGTTTCTCCATTGGGAGTACAAAATGTCAATCCGCAGAGTATAAGAGAAACTAACGCAAACTGTCTGCTTGTACCTTTTACGATTCCTTTAGGAGTATTTGATGGAGCAACTAACGTAGATGTGGATGTAGAAATACACGAAGCCGATAATTTAGGGGATAATCAACCGCACAATTGCGATTTTGTCGGTGATGCCGGTTCACCTACCTCCGGTAACGACGGTATCGATGACCTGCTCTTTTCCGGCACTCGTACACTCAATTTTAATAGTAATAATAATCAATTATCTGTGTTTCTTGACGGTGGACTTGGACAAGTTATCATAGAATATGCGCTGCTTTGTTCGCCTAGCGAAATTACTGACATCACGCTCGTAGGAAATTCGATATGTGAGATTACCCCGCCATTAGCCGGATTTCCTGAAAATCCTACTTATAGCCAAGAGATAGAAGTAACGTATTCCAATGCTCCCTCTGGAGCTGTTTTATGTGTGAATGATATGCCCGTTACGCCTACGGGGAGTCCGCAACTTATAACATTGAGCAATCTTCCTAATGATGGAAATTCTATACCTATTGAGGCAGGTTTTAGTGATGATAATTGTATGAATATAAGCTGTTTGTATATGGATGATGAAGAAATTACGATTGATATTCCACCTGCTCCTACCGTAGATAATACTGTGTTGGAATATTGTGCCGTACTTGACCCCACTATGCCTGATATTTCTGCATATCCAATAGCCATCGCAACAGGTAGTGCGGGAGTTAATGGATTTATTTGGTATTATGATAATGGCGGCATATTGACTACCTTAAATTCAAATATGACGAATGTAACGGACGATACTTTTAATCCTGCGGAGGCATTTGGGGGTTTTTTACTTGCCGGTAACTATACAATATATGTAGCTCAATTGGTAAATGATTGTATAAGTCCGCCAACACCTGTTGAACTGATTGTCAATCCATTACCTGATGTCTCTTTTACTTCCAATCAAATTTGTGAAGGAGAAGATCTCGTCGCGGTGGTCAATAATAGCCCAACGGGCTATCCTTATGCATACTCATGGTTGACAACTATTACCCCACCTGCCAATCCCACTGATTCCTTTATCATCAATCCGGCACCGGGCTTTTATGGACTTATGGTAACAGATAATGAAGGCTGTTCAAGTTCTGCTTTTATAACGGTATCACTCAATCCCAAACCCGTTGTTACCATAGAGGATGAGCCGATTAGCTATTGTGCAGGTAGCAGTACTGATATACATGTGACAACAACCGACGGTACATCTCCATACACCTATAATTGGGAATTACCCAACGGTAGCATGGACACCGGAGAACCTTTTACGGTCTCCATGAACGGTACTTATGATTTAACCGTTACTGATGATAATGGCTGTACTACGACCACTAGTGTAGAGGTGAGTGAAACAGCATTGATAACGCCAGTATTCGATAATGCAAATTTTCCTATAACTGCGTGTGAGAATGATATGCCGGAATTGGATTTTTTCCCTACTTTTTCAGACGGTCCGGCTAGTATTACAGGTACATGGACATCTATGGAGTTGTCTCCTTCACCATCATTGAGTATAGAATACATTTTTACACCGGATTTAGGACAGTGTGCCAGTCTTACCCTATTCACACATACCATTTTTGGTACTCCTGTACCGAGTGTTATCATTACACCAGATCCGGCTGTGTATTGTGAAGATATTGATATGATAGAGCTAACAGCTAACGTCACAGGCGGAGTTGGAAGCCTTGACTATGATTGGAGTACGACTGACGGTAATATCATTAGCGGAGACGATACAGCTATGCCCACAGTTGATGCAGGAACTTATACGGTTACAGTTACTGATGCTGGTACTTGTGAAGGTACAGCAAGTATTACTGTTACCGAAAATGCCTCGCCTGTCGCTATGGCAGGTAATGACGAAACAATATGTGCCAATGCGTCGATTACCCTAATCGGAAGCCCTGAACCTACTACCGGACAAACAGGCACATGGACAGGCGATGGCGTTACAGATGTAGATGATACGGATGCTAGCGCAGAATTTAACCCTACGGGTTTAAGTAGCCCCGTTACCCTGACCTATACTTTTAAAGATGAAAATGGTTGTGAAAATAGGGATGAAGTAGAGATAACATTAACCGAATCCCAAATACCTGCTTTCACCTTAGCAGGTACTTACTGTGAGGGTGGAACAACGGAGACTTTGCCCACAACATCTAGTAATGGTATTGACGGAACGTGGATGCCTTCGGAAATCAGTAATTCTACACAGGGTACTTACACTTTTATGCCTAATGACGGGGAATGTGCAGAGAATTTTGAATTGGTCGTAACCTTAATACCGCCATCCGCACCGGAGTTTAGTTTACAAAATACCTATTGTGAAAATGCTATGCCCGAGATCTTACCGATGATGTCTGACAATGACATAGAGGGAACGTGGAACCCTTCCGCGATTAGTACCACGACAATCGGCACTACAACTTATACCTTTATGCCTGATATGGATGAATGTGCGACTAACTACACCTTGGATGTTACTGTTTCGGCTACCACAGCCACCTTATCCACCATCAATGCTTCCGGTTGTGAGATTAATGATGGTGAAGCTACGGCAAGTCCTCCGGGGGCAGTTGAGTATATCTGGAGTGACGGTATGACCACTACAAGTAATCTAAGAAACAATCTCCCACCCGGACTTTACAGCGTTATCGTAGTCAATTCGGGAGCTTGTGAAGCTGAGGATTCGGAAGTGGTTTCTACCAATATTCCTACTGATGAATGTGTGGATATTACCGCACATTTTACGAGATTTAATATTCCTGATATTCCTGACGCTCTTGTTCCGGGTTCTTTCTGGGTAGTTAGTGTCAATGATGTACCATGGTTGGTAGATATACCCCTTGATGGTACAAATGGTATACTCGTAGATGCAAGTACCCTCAATGTAAATCCATTGGATCCCTCATGTACACCGCCGCCTTACGAAGTTACCTTAGAAGATGTCTTTGGAATGACCCAATCAGTTCTTGATGTTACAGTTCATATTGAAGGCGATCAAAATAATCCTAATTGTAGTTATGATTCTCCTTTCCCCGATTTTCTTCCACAATTTTCAGGTAATCCTGTCTTACCTTTTGATGGTACTGCAAATAATTATTTGATTACAATTCCGCTTATTTTTGCAGGAACTAATTTTGGCGATATTCAAATAGAATACTACCTGACTTGTTCACCTTCTTCATTAAGCACCCCAAGCTTTGATGCGATAGGTCCTTTGTGCCAAAATAGCACTGCACCTTCTTTACCGGATATGTCCTCAGAAGGTATTAGCGGCACATGGTCACCGGATGCGATTAGCACGACGACGATGGGTACAACGACTTATACCTTCACACCCGCTATGGATGAATGTGCATCGGCTCAAACTTTAGATATAACGATAGAAGAACAAGTTACACCGACCTTTACATTACAAAATACCTATTGTGAAAATGCTACGCCGGAGACCTTACCAACGACTTCGGAAAACGGGATATCCGGTACATGGTCGCCCGATGTGATTAGCGCAACGGCTGACGGCACTTACACTT
>CALIZI010000360.1 GCA_938028705.1 uncultured Saprospiraceae bacterium
CTTGCTGAATTTATTTCAGCATCTCCCAAGCGATGGAAAACTGAGTTTTGGGCAAGTCTCGAAGTTCAGTAACTTGGATTTAAATACCAAAATCAAAGGTGGCTTTTGACATGCGGCTCTGGCGACTGGGAGATGCTGAAATAAATTCAGCAAGACGATGGCTTTTTGGGTTTTTTAGGTTGGGAATCGTTTTACGTGCATCACCTCCCCATTTTAAAGCGAAGTTCCCAGTAAGAATTAAAAATCATGATGCTCAAAGTAGCGATACCTCCATTTATCATCAATAATAGAATCCATATGAATCTTGCAGCCAAGAAGATTGCAATTCCAGTCGGAAGGCTCTATTTTTTTCCAATTATATGATAACTCGTGATCATGGTAAATACCGCCATCTCTTTGCCAGTGAAGAAAAATGTCTCCAGTAATAGTTGATTTTAATATGTAAGTTACACTACTGTCTAAGGCAATGTTGATGTCATAATATTTGAAGCCTTGAAGTTCTATTGCACGTAGTAGAGAATCATAGCTATTTGAGTAAAGCATCTTTAATCCGTAGTCACTTGTAGTGATATTTCCCTCTCTATATTCATCCATATAACCACAACTAAAACTAACACTATCTCTTATCATTTTACGTTCTTCAAAAACTCTTGATGCAAGATTTTCAAATAGAGTAAAGTCAGTTGCAGTCAAATGAATAATATCACTTGCTCCTCTTTCATTAAAGTGTAGGCATCCGGCAAACATCGGTAATATGAAAAATATTATTTTACAATATCTCATTTGAAAGCATTTATGAAAGCTACATATTCCTCCGATACTGCCCCCCCACCTCATACAACGCATTCGTCACCTGTCCAAGCGAACAACACTTAGTCGCTTCCATCAGTGCTTCAAACAGATTTTCATTAGCGATAGCTTTTTGTTGCAGCGTGCGGAGGGCATCGCCGGAAAGGGCTTTTGCTGCCGCTTTTAGGTTGGTCAGGGTGGCGATTTGTGCTTCCTTTTCGTCGGTAGTGGCGCGGATGACTTCTTGCGGGATAATAGTCGGCGACCCCTCTTTAGAAAGGAAAGTATTGACCCCGATAATGGGGTATTCGCCTGTATGTTTGAGCATTTCGTAGTGCATACTTTCCTCTTGAATTTTGCCGCGTTGGTACATCGTTTCCATGGCACCGAGTACGCCGCCGCGCTCTGTGATGCGGTCAAATTCCGTCAGTACAGCTTCCTCTACCAAGTCCGTCAATTCTTCGATGATGAAAGAGCCTTGTAGCGGATTTTCGTTTTTCGCCAAGCCGAGTTCGTGGTTGATAATCATCTGAATGGCTACGGCGCGACGTACCGATTCTTCGGTCGGTGTGGTGATGGCTTCGTCGTAGGCATTGGTGTGGAGTGAGTTGCAATTATCGTAAATCGCGTAGAGGGCTTGCAGCGTGGTGCGGATGTCGTTGAAGGAAATTTCCTGTGCGTGTAGCGACCTGCCCGATGTCTGAATATGGTATTTTAATTTCTGTGAACGCTCATTCGCGCCGTATTTTTCGCGCATGGCTTTCGCCCAAATTCGTCGTGCTACCCGCCCGATGACGGCATATTCGGGGTCGATTCCATTGGAAAAGAAAAAGGAAAGATTCGGTGCAAAATCGTCAATGTCCATGCCCCGCGCCAAGTAATATTCGACGAAAGTAAAGCCATTCGACAAGGTAAAAGCGAGTTGCGAAATCGGATTCGCGCCCGCCTCTGCAATGTGATAACCGGAAATCGACACCGAGTAAAAATTTCGTACTGCATTATCAATAAAATATTGCTGCACATCGCCCATTAAGCGCAAGGAAAATTCGGTTGAAAAAATACAAGTATTTTGTGCTTGGTCTTCCTTCAAAATATCCGCCTGCACCGTACCGCGCACCGACGCGAGGGCTTTCTTTTTTAATTCATTATAAATTTGTGGTTCTAAAACCTCATCACCCGTAATTCCGAGTAATAGTAAGCCCAAACCATTATTGCCTTCGGGCAAATCACCTTCGTATTTTGGTCGCGGCAAATTATGGTCGTCATATTTCGCTTTTAATTTGGTGTCAACTAAGTGTTCGAGTTTATTTTCACGAATATATAACTCACATTGCTGGTCAATCGCGGTATTCATAAAGAAGGCGCAAATCGTAGCGGCGGGTCCGTTAATCGTCATCGAAACCGAAGTTGTTTTTTCACACAAATCAAAACCCGAATACAGTTTTTTTGCATCATCCAAACAACAAACCGATACGCCCGAATTGCCCACTTTTCCATAAATATCGGGTCTATAATCGGGGTCTTCGCCGTAGAGTGTCACCGAATCGAAAGCTGTCGAAAGTCGCGTAGCGGAAGTGTCGGACGAGAGGTAATGAAAACGGCGATTGGTGCGCTCCGGATTGCCCTCTCCGGCAAACATCCGCGTAGGGTCTTCGCCCTTACGTTTGAAGGGAAATACACCCGCCGTAAAAGGAAACACACCCGGCACATTTTCCCGCAAACTCCAACTCAATATCTCGCCCCAATCTTTATATTTTGGCAAACTGACACGCGGTATTTTATTATGAGAAAGGGAAACCGTATGCGTGGGTACACGTATTTCGCGGTTGCGAACTTTATACACATATTCGCCTGATTGATAGCCATTTAGCTTATCGTTCCATTGCTCTATCAAACGGCGATTTTCTCCCATTAATTTCAATTCAACATCTTCATAAGTCTTGCGTAATACATCGGCAGTTTCCGTATCATTATTTTTTTCTACTATAGAAATTGTATTTTTTATACTAAATAATTTACGTGCAATTTCGCTTTGTTGTGCCACCTGTTTGTCGTAATTTCTGCATGTCTCGCTAATCTCCGAAAGGTAGCGGGTACGCTTGGGCGGAATGATGTAAATTTTCTCGCTCATTTCGGTTGCCGAAGCAAATCCCGACTGCAATTTCGCGCCTGTTTTTTCGGCAATTTTATTCATCAAAGCCACATAAAGGCGATTCATTCCGGGGTCATTGAATTGGGAGGCTATCGTACCAAAAACGGGCATGGTATCCACCGCATCTTCCCAACGATTATGATTGCGTTGATACTGTTTTTGGACATCGCGGAGGGCATCAAGTGCGCCTCGTTTGTCGAATTTATTGAGCGCGATAAGGTCGGCAAAATCCAACATATCTATTTTTTCCAACTGCGTAGCTGCGCCGTATTCGGGAGTCATCACGTAGAGCGAAGCATCCGAAAAATCGACGATTTCGGTGTCCGACTGACCGATGCCCGAAGTCTCCAAAATGATGAGGTCGAAGTCTGCCGCTTTGAGGATGTCGAGGGCATTTTCGATGTGTTTGGAGAGCGCGAGATTGGACTGTCGGGTAGCGAGCGAGCGCATATATATACGCGAGTGATTGACGGCGTTCATACGAATCCTATCACCCAAAAGTGCGCCGCCCGTCTTGCGTTTCGAGGGGTCAACGGAGACCACCGCAAGCGTCTTTTCAGGAAAATCAATCAAAAAACGGCGTATCAATTCGTCCACCAAACTCGACTTGCCCGCACCGCCCGTGCCTGTGATACCGAGTATCGGTGTGGTCGCTTTTTGGGCTTTGGCTTGGATGTCGGGCAGCCATGCAGCCGTCTCGTCGGGCTGATTTTCGACGGCAGAAATGAGTCGCGCAAGGGCGTAATTGTCGCGCTTGGGCAAGCCTTTGAGTTCGCCGTTGATATTTTTTCCGGTGGGGAAATCGCATTGTTTGAGTACGTCATTTATCATGCCTTGCAAACCCATTTCGCGCCCGTCATCCGGCGAATAAATTCGGGCGATACCGTAGTTGTGTAGTTCCTCAATCTCTGTCGGCAATATCGTACCGCCACCACCGCCAAATATCTTGATATGTCCCGCACCACGCTCTTTCAGTAGGTCGTACATATACTTGAAAAATTCATTATGTCCGCCCTGATACGAGGTAATCGCAATGCCCTGCACATCCTCCTGAATGGCAGTATTGACTATCTCATGCACCGAGCGATTATGCCCCAAATGGATAATTTCCGCACCGGTACTTTGCATGATGCGTCGCATGATGTTTATTGCAGCATCGTGTCCGTCGAAGAGGGAGGCTGCGGTGACGAGGCGGAGTTTGTGCTTGGGTTGGTATGGTGTGGCGGTTTGGTATGACATATTGTTATGAATTGTTGTGTCCGTAGCACGGTGCTTCCAGTCCGTGCGTGTATTAAGTAAGGCACGGGCTAGAAGCACCGTGCTACGTGTATTTTTAACAAAAAATAGGGGAAGTGGTTGGTGCGAAGATAGGGAATTTTTGGGTACGCAAATACGAAATGCTTTGTCGCAAGGTGGACTTTGAGTATCTTTAACAGATATTTTCTAAATATGAATAAGTAGAATGTAAAAACGAAAGGTATAAAAAAACGAGACCCAATAGCTTGGCAAGCCAGAGGCTACTGGGAATAAGACTACAAATATAACATAAAACCATGAATAATGCAATATGAGATACCAAAATTTTGAAAATATTATGTCTGCCCCGAGAATGAACCGTTATTTAATAGCTGCGGGAAATGATACCCGAAAAGCAATGTTGCTATACAGGAAAAATCTGCAATTGTCACAAGAATTATTTATTGTAATCAGTTGTTTTGAGGTAGCTTTAAGAAATGCTATTGATACACATTACAAAACAATACTTGGCAATCATTGGCTCAGAGATGCCGGAGTGCGAGGTGGAATTTTTGATAATCGAAATTGCCGGGGCTCAAAGGATGCTATCAATGGAGGAGTGGCTTCGCTTGGCGGTCAATACAGTCCTGACAAGCTATTGGCAGAAATGCGATTTGGATTTTGGAGGTATCTTTTTGCGAATCATCAATACAGAATGGCAGGTAGAAATTTACTCCGAATCTTTCCCGCCAAGCCTCGCAGTACTCCTTCTATTCAATACAATCAAACCTATATATCTGACATTCACGAGTTGCTAAAATTGATTTTTTTAATTAATAAATTCTTCGTATATTGTATTTAGTTATAAAACATTGATAATCAGATAGTTGTGTCATGTTTTCTTCTATCTTTAAAAATATAACTCATTGATTA
>CALIZI010000361.1 GCA_938028705.1 uncultured Saprospiraceae bacterium
TATTATTATTTTTTAAAATTTTAGACAAGCTCATCTAAATCATAAAAGTTTTGACACTTTTGGAATCTGATTTTAAAAATCAAACAAAATTTAAATACTCCGTTTGCTAAACTTCAAAAAGTTTGGTCTCCGATAGCTATCGGAGAAGTAATGTACTGATATTTAGCTAGTTACAAACTTTAGTACCCTGCCCACGTTTAGCAAACTTGAAAAGTTTACCAAACGGCTTACTTATATTTTGTGTAAAATTAATATCGTATGAAGTGTCAATCAATCAGATAAACTTGTCAAATTTTATTATTAAAAAAGATTGCAATATCATTTAAATATATTTTATTAAATAATTTAAAAAATAATAATGTATGAATTTAAATTTTAGTGAAATGTAACACCGTCAGCCTGACGGCAAAGCATCCTCCTGCCGTCAGGCTGACGGTGTTACATTCTACTCATTCAATGAATTGTAAAAAACCATGAACCATGAACCAACAACTATGAACTGATAGAAAATGAAAATTACCATACTGACAATTGGTACACGCGGCGATGTGCAACCTATGGTGGCTTTGGGTGTGGGCTTGCAGGCAGCGGGGCATCAAGTAAAAATTGCCACACATTTGAATTATGAAGCATTGGTACGTACCTACAAATTGGACTATGCGCCCGTATCCGGCAATGTCAATGAAGTCATGCAATCTGACGAGGTACGTGCAGTGCTGAACAAAGGCGGCAATCCCTTTCGTTTTTTCAAAGAACTGCGAAAAGCCGCTTTACCGCTTGTAGAAGCAGCCATCAGAGAACAATGGGCTGCTTGCGAAGGCACGGATTTGATTGTAGCATCGGCACTCAATATTTACTTGGGCTTTTTTATTGCCGAAAAAATGAACGTACCCTGGGTCATGACTTCCGTTAATCCGGCAGGAGAAACCACTGAATTTCACAACCTTATCTTCGCCCCCTATCCCGATTGGATGCCCTTCGGACGAAAAACGTACAACTTCCTCTCACATGCTATCGTAGGTAAATTGGTGTGGAATACACAACGACCTCTGACAATAAAAGCATGGAAAAAAATCTTTGGAGACACCTTAGCCAAAAGAGAGCCGCTTCATGCCTATTTTAAGAAAAAAGAACCTTTGCTGCTCTACGCTTACAGTCCGGCAGCATTACCCAAACCCACCGAATGGAAGGATTTTATGCACGTCACCGGCTACTGGTTTTTGCCCGACCAAGATACTGATTGGCAACCTTCCGATGAATTATTATCATTCATTGAAACAGGTGAACCGCCGCTGTATATAGGTTTTGGCAGCATGAACGACCCCAAACAGAACGACCTCTATCAAAAAGTTTTACAGGCTTTGGATGCTACCGGGCAACGTGCCGTATTACTCTGCAAACCCGAAGAAATAAAAGATATTCAATTGGGTGCTAATGTTTTTCCTATTGATTACGCGCCTTTTGGTTGGTTATTTCCAAAAATGAAAGCCGTTATGCATCATGGCGGAGTGGGTACGGTTGGTCTGGGCTTGCAGGCGGGGGTGCCAAATGCAGTGGTCACGTTTATTAGCGACCAGCGGTTCTGGGCGTGGCATTTATATCGTGCAGGCGTGATGCCCAAACCCATTCCACGAAAAAAAGTAACCGTTGAAGCATTGACCGCCGCTATTAATGATGTGATACACAATCAGGAACTCCGTCAAAAAGCCGCTGAAATGGGTGAAAGGGTACGGGAAGAAAAAGGCATTGACCATGCAGTGGCAGCAATCGAGGAGTATGCGAAAAGAGTACATAATACAATGTAAAATAATAAATGCAAAATGTAAAAGTGGTGATAGTACGCAGGAAAATATTTTTACTTTTTTAATATTTTTAAAATTAATAATATATAAAAAATTAAGAGCCATTCACATTAAACTATTTTTACATTTTAAATTTGCCATTTCACATTTTACATTTCAAATATTATAATACATAAAATGAAATCTCCTGTTATCATTATCGGTATGCACCGTTCCGGCACGTCTATGCTGACGATGCTGTTAAAAGAATTAGGGCTTTTTGTGGGTAAGGATTTAGACCCTTTTGATTTGCATGAGTCTATGTTTTTTATTACGCTCAATGACTGGTTGCTCCGACAATGCAATGCCACTTGGGATAATGTCTATAACTATCAGTTTATGGATGAGTTTATGATTGAAAAGGCAATTCCAATCGTTGAGGGAGAATTGAAAGGTAAGCGACGCAAAAAATATTTGGGTGGAAGTCAGGCTTTTAAGGTGAAAAATATAGGCAACTTAGATATTCCTTGGGCTTGGAAAGACCCGCGCACGACCATTACTATTGATATTTGGAAACGCATTTTTCCCGATGCAAAAATTCTACATATTTATCGCAATCCCGTTGATGTAGCGGAGAGTCTTCGTAAGCGGGAGTTGTATGTGCGCGAACACGCCAAGTTGAAATTTTGGGTCAAGATTCTCAAATTTTTGGATTATAAAGCCGTTCAAACGCTCTCGCCCCGCATGTTGCACATAGAGGAAGGAATCAAGGTGTGGGAGGTCTATGTGCAAAAAGCCTTGTCGCTGACGAACACTTACGGCGACCAAGTGATGCACATTCGATATGAAGATTTTTTGGAAACGCCTGCACCGATTTTAAAGGAAATTACCGATTTTATCCACTTACCTGCCGATATGCTGGACATCGAAAAAGCTGTAAAACACGTTGATGCAAGTCGTAAATATGCTTTCTTGGAAAATGAAGAATTGATTGCGGTTTATAAAAAAATTCAACAACACCCGCTTCTTCAACAGCTTAATTATGAGCAACTTGTATAGCCTATAATTATATTTTAAAAAAATAACATAACACACTACTCGTTACTCTCTACTCGTTACTCTCTACTCTCTACTCGTTACTCTCCACTCTCTAATATTGCATTAAATGTATAATAAATTTACTACCGATGCCCGGTGTGCTTTCTACACGAATGGAGCCGCCGTTTTTAGCAACCGCTTCATTAATCAGGCTAAGTCCGATACCTCTGCCTTCGCGTTCTATGCTCAGGCGTTTGAAGGGTTTGAAAAGTTGATTGCCATATTTTTTGAGGTCTATACCAATACCATTATCCATGATTTGTAATACCGTAGAGTGGTCTTCGGATGTAGTAGAAATATGAATCTGTAAAGGGCGGTCATAATCTCGATATTTGATAGCATTGCTCACCAAGTTGTACATGATACTATACAAAAAAGCAGGAACATATTTAATGGATTTGATTTTAAAGTCGCCGGTAATTTTGGGTATAGGCGAACATTCATCAATCTGATTTTTGAGGTCGCTTTTGATGGTTTCGAGTATGGTGAAAAAATCAAGTTCTTGTACTATACGTTCATTATTTTTCTGAAAATCCACCATTTCAATCAAGCCATCAAGCGTCTGTGAAAGTCGCTCTACGGCTTCTCCGATTTGCTCCACGATTTCTTCTTTTTGTTCTATGGAATTTACGCGCTTGAGTAGCGTTATGAATGATTTGAGATTGAGTACAGGTGAGCGCAGATCATGTGCCGTAGCAAATACGAAGCTATCCAAATAGGAATTGGCACGTGCTAAATCTTCGTTTGTTTTTTTGAGTTCCATGGTGCGTCCGGCAACTTTAGATTCAAGCGATTTATTGAAATTCACGATTTCCTGTCGGGCATTCACTATCTCATGTATATCTACAAATGTCAAGACTACGCCCTCAATAATATTCTCGGAAGTACGATAAGGCAGTATCCGCATGAGGAAAGTTTTGCCTTCTTTCGTAACAATTTCACGCTCCACTGAGGTCAGGCTTTTGAGTACCTTTTGAGCATCTATATAGACTTCTTTATCGTCAAATTTACTGGAAAAATTGGCAATCGGACGACCAATATCCGTCTCTACCAAACTAAATTGACCTTCTATGGCAGGTGTGAATTTTCTAATACATAATTCATTGTCTAAGAATATTGTACCAATCGCTGTACTCTTCAAAAGATTATCAATATCGTTATTGACAATCGTAAGTTCTTCTATTTTGGTCTGGAGTTCGGTATTGACGGTGTAGAGTTCTTCATTGACGGATTGCAGCTCTTCATTTGTAGATTGCAACTCCTCATTTGCCGCCAGTAGTTCCTCATTAGAGGCTTGCAATTCTTCATTGGCGGTTTCGAGTTGTTCCACCAGGGCTTGTGATTCCTGACGAGCTTCTTGCAATTCGAGTTCAAGTGTTTTGAGTCGCTCATCTCTATATTTTTCTTCCGTTACCTCCGACTGTGCTTCCTCTTTTTTAGCTTGCCCTTTCAGATAAATTTCAGCCAAATATACATCGTTTTGTGTTTCTTTGATATGAAATTTTTTGAACCTCAAATCCATCAAAAAACTCGTCTCCTCTTTATTAAAAATAATATCTTTATAAAATACGGTTTTGCCTTCTTCGTCCACTTTTCTAATGCCGTCTCTAAATAGGAGTGATTCTTCCGAACCGGTCATATTTCGGATATTAAGGTCTGCAAATCGCTGTGGAAATTTCATGATTTGCTCCAAAGACCCATTAATGTACAAGATGTCCAGATTTCTACCTAAAAATATACAGATAGGCGAAAATTCTTTAATCAAAATGGATGAAAAATAATCGTTAGAACGCTGTTCAAAAAACTGTTCTTTGACCATATTTTCAACATAAGGCTTGATGCGGGTATGTTTTTCGTGCTGCTTGAAATCGTGATTCAAGCGGCGTGGTGCGATTTTCACATCCAGTATATTTTTAAAGATATTCCAATTTTTGTCTATCGGTGCAAAGGCATTTTTCAAGCCGCTGATAGATTCGCTTGGACCCAGAAAAAGGTAGCCGTCATTATTGAGCGCAAAGTGAAAATTAATCAATAACTTTTTCTGTACAGAAGAATTAAAATAAATCAACAAATTGCGACAGATCACCAAATCTACCTTAATAAAAGGCGGATCTTTGGTAATATCGTGTACCGTAAATACGATTTTTTCCCGTATTTTTTTATTGATTTGATAAGCCGAGCTACCTGCCGGTACAAAGTTATTTTCGATGCGGCGGGCAGATACGTCTCCGGCTATATTGCTGTAATATACTCCTTGGCTGGCATAATCAATAGCATGTTTGTTGATGTCTGAAGCAAAAATTTTAAAATCATGTTGGAGGTTATGACGGTCAATGTACTCATTCAATAAAATAGCTATGGAGTAGGCCTCTTCACCCGTAGAACAGCCTGCCACCCAAATACGGACTTTGTCGTGTGGCGATTTCTTTTTAAATAATTCAGGAATGACGTGTTCGCTCAATGATTCAAATGGTTTTTTATCACGAAAAAAAGCCGTCACACCAATCAGGAACTCATAAAAAAGCGTTGTTGGTTCATCTTCATTCGTGTTCAGAAAATCCAGATATTTTTGTGGTGATTTGATGCCGTTGATACTCATTCTTTTCTCTACCCGCCGGCACAGCGTTTGTTGTCGATACAATCTAAAGTCAACATTGGTCGTCTCCCTCACTTTCATCAATATATCTACCAAAACATCATTTAAATGTGTGCTAATCTCCATGTTTTCATCGGAATTGCGTTTACCGAAAATCCGATTCAACTCGCTCGCAATTTCATAAGGACGAAGCACCTTATCGGCAATATTAAGGGTAATGGCTGCATTGGGCATGCCGTCAAATTGAGCTGATTCGGGGGATTGCACAAATACAATCCCACCGTTTTCCTTAATCATTCGCACACCACGCGAACCATCTGTACCTGAGCCAGAAAGGATAACGGCTACGGCATTTTCCTTGACCTCGCTGCCCAATGAATTGAAGAAAATATCAATAGGAAGATTGAGACGGATGTTAGGGTCGCGGTCAAGCGTTATCAGTGTTCGTCCTTTGATAATAATATTTTTCCGGCGAGGTAATAAATAGACATGATTGGGTTTGGCTTCGGTAGGTTCTTCTACTTTTTGTACAATCATTTTGGTGCGTTTCGCCAAAAGCTCTTTCATCAGGCTTTCAAAATCAGGCGAAAGATGCTGAATCACCACAAATGCCATATTGGTCTTTGGCGACATTTGGTCAAAAAACTCTTGAAGTGCCTCCAAACCACCCGCAGAAGCACCTATTCCGACGATTGGAAAATGCTCTTTTTTGACATCAACAACGTCAATGTCTTCATTTTTACTAATATCAATATTTTCAATGTCAATGTTATTGTCTCTACTAATTTCGATATTTTCCATAAAATTAAGATATATGTGCCGTAATATGGGCGGATATGAAAACTTGATAAAATTATTTTATCATTAACAAGTAGGTCTTGTATATTTTTCATCAATTATATTAAATTGATATTTAAAAATTCAAAAATAAAATAATTTTAAATGTTAATTCACATTTAGATAGAGAGGAACATGAATATAATAAATATTATTTAGATTTCCTAATGAATAAACTGAACACAAAACATATTAATTCCTTATTAACGCTTCTATAATAATTATATTATTTATTTATTTGTAAATGAAAATTTTATAAATATTTTTATTTTTAAAATAAACTTTTTGATATTTTTTTTCAAAAAAATATTTCACATATCTGTTATTTTCTCTATTAAAATAATAATAAACACTAACTTTATCTTCTGAAAAGGGTGTAGGACAAATTTTTAATATAGCCCGTACCAATAACTTTACAGGCTGACCGGAAACACTGTACTGACGACTTTAGCCGTCAAGTATATTTTATTTTAATTTTTAAACAATTGAATTTTAATTTATTATAAATTTATTTTCCACTCCTACGACGGCTAAAGTCGTCGGTACGGTATTCGCCGTCACCCTATTTAGCCAACCTATGTGATTAAAAATGAGATTATTTCCTAAATGGAGACGGATGTCACTATTTTTGAAGGAATCCCACTCCACCTCATGCCCTTACTTGTCATTCCGAATGGATATTTCACATACATAAATATATGGACACTACACATACATCAACATTAACAAATGAAACAGCGGCTACTTTGAATGAAAGCCCCTTTATTATCGCTATTGGTGCATCTGCCGGAGGTTTACAGGCTTTGAAAGATTATTTTGAACATGCCGAGCCTTCGGAATATATTGCTTATGTGGTGGTGCAGCATCTGCCTTCAGATTATAAAAGTATGCTGCCCGAATTGCTGTCGCGACATACCAAAATGCCGGTAGTCACTGCCGAAGACGGTATGTTGGTCAAAGCTAACCGAGTGTATCTGATGCCCAATCAGTACGATATGATTATCAAATACGGCAAATTGCAATTATCTGAAAAAAAAGGAGAACGTCGTTTTAACCTGCCGATAGACCGTTTTTTTAGATCGCTGGCAATAGACCAAAAAACGCAAGCCGTAGGTATTATTCTTTCCGGTACGGGGTCGGATGGTACGCTGGGTATGGCAGCCATTCAAGAGCATGGCGGCTTGCTCATTGTGCAATCGCCTGATTCTGCCGAATTTGGAGGGATGCCCTCAAGTGTCATTGAGGCAGGTTTGACAGATTATATATTAGAACCTCAAAATATGTACAAAGAAATCATAGAATCTATCAGTCATCCTGATACGATAAGAATTGAACAAAAGGCACTTTTGCAAGGGCAGGCAGAGACGGTGCTAAAGATTTTGTCTTTGATAAAAAGTACGAATGGTTCAGATTTTACTTATTACAAACGCCCGACGATACACCGAAGTATTGTCAAACGCATGGGTATGCTGGGCATAGACGAAGTGGATACCTATTTGAATTTTTTGATTAAAAATGATGATGAAACGAAGCTGCTTTCTCAACAATTTTTAATCGGTACAACCCGCTTTTTTAGAGATGAATCTGCCTTTGCCTTAATTGATGAAAAGGTATTGCCCGAATTATTTAAAAATATAGATGAAGATGGATTTATAAAAATATGGTTAATTGGTTGTTCCACAGGCGAAGAGGTATATTCCTTGGCTATATTGCTCCATGAGTATATGGAGGAACATGATATTAAAGCGAACCTCAGAATTTTTGCAACGGACATCAATAAACAAGCGATTTTGGCAGCCCGAAAAGGTGTATATTCCGAAAATAGTGTCCAAGATATTCCAAATGATTTATTAAAAAAATACTTCAAACGAGAAGGCGGCAATTTTGTTGCCCGACAAAGTATTCGGATGTCACTAGTCTTTAGTACGCACGATGTGACACAAGACCCGCCGTATAGCGGATTAGACTTGGTGATTTGTCGGAATATGTTGATTTATATGCAGCCCGTACTCCAAAAAAAGGTGTTGACCATTATCCAATTTTCGCTAAAACTAAATGGCTATATGCTCTTGGGCAATAGCGAATCGGCACAGGAGTTGAACCATGCTTTTCAAATCATCAGCATCAAATGGAAGTTGTATAAAAACACCGACTCCTCCAAGCGATTGATACTCCAAAAATCAAATATGCTGCAATCTTTTAATGACGGTGCGAAGATACAGCCCATACAATCCGGCTTGAGAAATAGGACGACCTTTGAGTTGATTTGTATGGCATTATTGCAAGATTCGCAAGCCGCTTGTGTATTGATTGATACCAATTATAATATCGTAGAGGCACTTGGGGCATATAAAGAATACCTTAGTTTTTCTGAAAACAAACTGGTACTCAACCTTTTAAAAATGGTTTCGCCAGAGCTTTCTGCCATTATAGTAGCTACGATTAGTAAAGCCAAAAAACAAAATGAAGCTGCCATTCAAAAGCAAATCAGAGTAGAACATGGAGGCGATTTAAAACTTATTCGCATACTGGTCAAACCACTTTTACTCAACCCCTTGAATCGGGAAGCGGGTTATCTGATTGTTTTTAATAATGATACATTCGGTAGCGCAACGGAATGGCAAGCCAAAACACCACGTATGGTCTCTGACCCCGAACTCAAAGTCATCGAGCTTGAAACAGAATTGGCAGAGTATAAAAAAACACTTCAAGCCATTATGGAAGAAGTGGACATCTCCAACGAAGAACTCAAAGCCATCAACGAGGAACTCTCCGCTTCCAATGAAGAACTCCAAGCCGCCAATGAAGAACTCCTCAGTATGAACGCCGAATTTCAAGCCAAAAATAAAGAACTCGCCAATATCAATAATGACATGGAGTACTTTATGGAAAATGCACAAATAGGTACATTATTATTAGATAAAAACTTGAGAATCAGGAGGTTCAACAGTTCTATGCAAGTACATTTTAATCTTATGCCACAAGATTTAGGGCGACCTATCAACGATTTTAAAAACGGTGAAATCATTGCACAGCAATCCAAAGAAGTCTTAAAAACTTTTATGCCGGTTTATGAAGAATTGGAAGAAAAAGGAAATTGGTGGTTTCAACGAAAGATAGTGCCTTACTTTGTAGAAGACAATAGAGTGGAGGGTCTAGTGGTCACTTATGTAGATTTGACCGCAGCCAAAAGAAAGCAAAAAGCACTACAAATCAACGAAAAACGACTACAACTGGCAATGGCAGAGAATACCAAAATAATGGAAGGTTTGGCAGATGCAAAACGAATGTTGGAAAAAATGATGAGAGTCATGCCCGGTGTTATTTACATTTTTAACCTCAAAACCATGTCCAATGAATATGCCAATAAAGAAATAGGAACAGTCTTGGGCTACAGCACGGAGGAAATTCAACAGCTTGGTGCCAATCTTATCCCTCAAAAAGCACACCCCGAAGACCTGCCCCAAATCATGGAGCATTTTGAAAAAAACATCAAATCTATGAAAGATGGCGAAGTCCGTCGTTTAGAATATCGTATGCAGCATAAAGACGGTACATACCGTTGGTTACTCTCCTTAGATACTGTATTTGAAAGAAATGAGAAAAATGAAGTCATCAAACATCTTGGTTTTGCCTTTGATATTAATGAAATGGTAACTACACAGGAACGTCTTGAACTTGTGATAAAAAATATAAATCATATTTTCTGGGATTGGAAAGACATGAATAGCAATGATTTGTGGTGGTCTGCAAATATCACCAAAATACTGGGATACGAACCGGAAGAACTGGAAGCTAAAGTAGAGAATTTTTATAATATGATGCACCCCGATGATGCCGAACAGACCGCCAATATCATTATCGATAGTTTTCAAAACGATACAGAGTTTAATACCGAATTCAGATTACGACACAAAGACGGTCATTATATATGGTTTGCCGGACATGGCAATATTATTAAAAATAAACAACAACATGTATCGCGTATGACAGGCTTTGGCAGATTGCTTGATAAAGAAGAGTAGTTGATAGTTCATGGTTCATGGTTGATAGTTCATGGTTCATGGTTGATAGTTCATGGTTCATGGTTCATAGTTCATGGTTGATGGTTCATGGTTCATGGTGTTGATAATTAAGTAATTACAACTATAATGATTATTGGGAGTGATTCAATTCACCACAAAAAACTATGAACCATGAACTGAAAACTATGAACCATGAACTGAAAACCATGAACTGAAAACTATGAACTGAAAACTATGAACTAACAGCCAAATAAAATGTACTTTTGTTTGACATGCAAGAACAACGTACATTCAATATAGAAGTCCTTTTGGTAGCTGTCTTGTTTTTAGGTATGCTTGTCCGGTTTTGGGGCATTGATTTTGGTTTGCCGCACCACCTTACCCGACCCGACGAGCAACACTACATCGCTATGGCAATGCACTTGCTCAATGGCAGCCAATCTTCCGAATATTTCTACGAATATCCCTCTTTGTTTTTCTATATTTTGGCGGCAGGCTTAGTCGTCTATTATGCAGTGGGCAGACTTTTAGGTTGGTATGGCGATGTGGACGATTTGATTTATCAGTACGCTACCGACCCTGCAAGTTTGCATCTCGTTTCGCGGTGTATTTCGGTAGTGGCAGGTGTAGCCACCATATATGCCGTTTATAAAACCGTGCGTCGCTTGTTCAAAAGTGAAAAAACAGGATTGGTCGGGGCATTATTCATGGCATTGTGTTACCTCCACGTCCGCGATTCACATTTTGGAACAATGGATGTGACGATGACCTTTTTTATCATTGCTTCTTTTCATTTTATTATTAAAAGTAATGATATCTGGAGTCTCAAAAATTACCTCCTTGCAGGGCTGCTCGCAGGCTTGGCAACCGGCACCAAATACGCCGGTGCATTTCTCATTTTCCCAATGTGTTTTGTGCATTTATTCAAAGTATTGGAACATAATATGCCTTTTTATCGTATATTTATAGATAAAAGGATATTAGGTTTTGGAGCAGCAATGATTCTGGGTTTTTTGGCGGGTACACCACACTTTTTGGCAGACTATTCCAAATACCTTTACTACATTGCCAATCGCGTAGATTTGATGGATACTCAAAGTCCGAAAATCGCTATTGGCTGGTGGTATCATCTCAAATTCTCCTTGTGGCATGGCCTGGGTTGGGGCATGTACATAGCCGCTTTTGCTGGAATTTTCTTATATTTGATTCGGGATTGGAAAAAAGGCTTGATATTTCTGTCTTTTCCAATCACTTATTACCTTTTTGTAGGTAAAGGTTATGTTGTCTTTTTGCGATATATAGTGCCGATATTGCCGTTTATGTGTATGGTTGCGGCATACTTTGTTTACGAAGTATATCATTTTTTAAAACCAAAAACTACTTATCGGACTGTTGTATCTTTAAGTGGAATTTTAATAGTCATTATACTCTTTCAAGGTATTTATAATGTGCTGAATTTCAATTATTTAATTACTCAAAAAGATAGTCGTGAAGTAGCGCAGGAGTGGGTGCAAAACCATATTCCACAAGGCAGTTCGATCTATCAATTTACCAATGGTTCTGACTTCTGCCGCATACAATTGCGCCCAACATTAGAGACCCTTGAAAAAGCCCATAATGCCGCCATAGAGGAAGGCGAAAAAGGACGTTTGCAAAAAGCCAGAATCAAACATTGGAAACTTTCCGACACTGATACCGATAGCGATCGGTACTACCAACATTTTACCTTTAAAGACAGCCTCAATCAATTTATTTATAATGGTCAATTCATTGATACCTTGCCTGATTATTTGATCATACACCACTATCCCCTCATTGAGTTTATGCCCCCACCCAAATACATCCGCGAATTAATAGCCACTCATTATACAGCCATTAACACCATACAAACCGTCAATCCCAAGCATCCGAAAAATAAATATGACCAGCATGATGCTTTTTTTCTGCCTTTTGCAGGATTCTATGAGGTGGAAAGCATGGGGAATAATATGATTTTTTATGAGAAAAAGAAATCGGATAATCGGTTGAACAGGTAATTAGTTGAGCAGGTAATTGGTAATACCTTGAATCAAGAAAAAAAGGAGATAAATAGTCGTATCTCCCGCGTCCACCTGATAACTGATTACCCGTTCAACCAATTACCCGTTCAGCTATCAG
Organism: uncultured Saprospiraceae bacterium; assembly: GCA_938028705.1. Taxonomy (GTDB): domain Bacteria; phylum Bacteroidota; class Bacteroidia; order Chitinophagales; family Saprospiraceae; genus JAHDEO01. Next base: position 12,495 of record CALIZI010000361.1, read on the forward strand.
ATATACACAAAAATAAACCATAATGACCCATAACAAATTGTCCATATTTTCGTTTTTATCCACTGATTTTTATTATGATCGGGATAGCAAAAAGTCGCATTTGCTAATTGGTATTTTCATTGCAATAATCTCAAATATTGTTTTTTTAATTATTGGATTTTTCATAGGTCGCGGCTTGGCTCTACTTGCTTTAATACTTTTTGTTCCTTGTATTATTGCTTATTACTTAATAAAAAAAAATCGTTTAGAACTAGCCATACATTTGATGTGTATGAGTTATGCTTTGGGCTTTATCGGAAGTCCATGGCTGATAGGGAGAGTTTATACACCAATATTGGTGTATATATTCATTCTTTTGGTCGCCAATTTTGTGTTCCGCTCTTTTCGGGTAAAAGCATTTTATTTTATAGCTACTTTTTTGAGTATGTACGCTCATATATTAGCCAATACTTACACCCACCAACCCCCATTGCCTTATATTGAATTGATAGAATTTATCATGCTAATATTTACGATTTTATTTATAGCAATTTCATTAAATGTAATTGTTAGATATATTCATAGCAATAAAAAAGAACTAAGAAAACGAGAGTATTTTTTAGGTAAAATTATTGATACTTCACCGGATGCCATTTTTGTTAAAAATAATAAAAGGCAGTTTATATTGGTCAATGATAAATTTGCGGAGATAGAAGGCAGACCGAAAGATACATTTATTGGTAAAACTGCTGTTGAGATACAAGGTCAATTTGGAAGTGATGCCGACCTTGCCAAAGAAGATTACAACATTATCCAAACCGGAGAATCTATTACGAACCAAATAGTCACCGGTATCGAAAACGGAGAACAACTTTGGTTTGCATACAGCAAATTCCCTATCACAGATGAGGACGGGCAGGTAGTCGGCATACTTGGCGTGACCAAAAATATCACGCAGCAGAAGCGTCGGCAAATTGCCTTGAATCAAAAAAATGCAGAACTTCAAAAATATATCGAATCCAATATGCAGCTCGAAAACTTTGCCCATATTGCCTCACACGACTTGCGCGAACCTATACGTAGCATAGTGAGTTTCAGTCAGTTACTCAAAAGAAATGCAAAAAACAAACTCAGCAAAGACGAAGACGAGTATCTCGATTTTGTGATCGCAGCCTCTCAAAATATGGCAAGACAAATCGAGGATTTACTCACTTATGCACTGATAGATACTAAAAAAGTAAAGTTCGAACCCGTCAATATAGACCAATTACTTCATAATATTGCGGATAATATGCAAATTATAATAGATGAAAAACAAGCACAAATAGACTATCAAAATATACCCAATATCATTATTGCTAACACTAGCCAAATGGCACAATTATTCCAGAACCTCATTTCGAATGCCATCAAATTCAGTCGCCCCGATACACCTCCAATCATTAACATAATCGGTGAAGAACATCCTGATTACTGGCAATTCAATGTCATTGATAATGGTATAGGCATCGCTCCCGAATACCATGAAAAAATCTTCTTACTATTCCATCGTTTGCACACACGCGAGGTTTATCAAGGTACAGGTATCGGATTGGCAATTTGTAAAAAAGTGGTGGACCACCATAATGGTAAAATTTGGGTAAGTTCCAATGAAGGACCGGGTACTACCTTTCATTTTACCATCAACAAACACCTCAATTGGAAGGCTCCCAAAATCCGCTCGTCTATTCCCGGCGATTCACTATAAGTTTCTTAATTTGCCGAAGACCACCCGCTTCAATTTCAATAAAATACAAACCCGAAGTCAGTCCTTCTGTTTGCCAATTCAATACATATTCACCGCTCGTCTGCGTCTCATTGACCAATACTGCCACCCGCTGACCAAGTGTATTGATGATGCTGATATTGACCCGCACCGACTTAGGTAATTGATAGCTGATTCGGGCAATATCTGTCACCGGATTAGGATATATGTGTAGGGCAATATTCGTAATATTTTCTATCGTGGAAGTCGAAGTTATCATATCAGGTGTATTAATTTTTTTATTTGTAAAAATTCGATATTCACCCGCATTCAAAGTCATAGAAGCAGACACATCATTTACGAGCAAACTATCGCCCGAAAAATATTCATACCACCAGCCTTCATGTTGAAAATCAGGAATTAAACTAGCACTTGTTACATCAAAATTACCTAATACCAGTGCATCCATATCCGTATGATTCAAATGTATGCGTTTGTGATAATCATTTACATCTAATTGATAATCAGTAGTTTTGAACGTTTCATAATTTAATTTTAAATCAATCAATGCTTTGTAAACATCGTATAATTTCCGGCGATTAATTTCTTCAAAATAATCCCAACGGATAGGCTTTGGGTCAAGCCTGCACGATGGATTGACTGCGCCGTTTGTACAATGATTTATCGAATAATCGTAGCCCAATTCGCCGAATTGCCAAATCATTTTCGGACCCGGAATCGTAAAGAAAAACGCTGCTGCCAGTTCATTTCGAGCTAATGCCGTAGCCGGATTTTGTACATTATACGTGTCACTCGAATTGCCAAATTGCAAATTTTTATACATCAATCTTTCCTCATCATGACTTTCCATATAGCCAGTCAAATGCGGGTCATCCCAAGCCCTGTTTTGATAAGATATCCACTGTAAATTTGATTCATAACCCATCGTTGCTTCGTTGTATTCGTGATTCACATTCCCCCAAAGCATCATGCCATAATCCGACAATTCCTGCTCTTCGCTATTGGCGGCAAAATGTTCCATAATTACATAAAAATCGTCATCTTCTGCCCAACAAACATCCGCCATACGCTTCAACAGTGCAATCCGCGAAGCATCATAGACCGACCAGGCACCTACATCTGTATTAAAATTTTGTGTAATGCCTTTCGACAAATCAAAACGAAAACCATCCACCCGAAATTCACGAATCCAGTGGCGCATCACCCTGTCCACCCATGCCTGTGTAGCTGCGCTTTCATGGTTAAAATCGTAACCTACATTAAAGGGATGTCGCGCCTCTACATTGAGCCAGGGATTGTCGGGCGAAGGTCGAAAATTAGCCGCATCCCAATACAATTGACACAGCGGACTTTGGCTAAAAGCATGATTATAGACCACATCCAAAATAACGGCAATGCCCCGCGCATGCGCCTCGTCAATGAAGCCTTGTAAACTTTCTTTGGTACCATAATATTTGTCCAATGCCAGATGAAATGACGGATTATAACCCCAACCAATATTACCCTCAAATTCACTGACAGGCATCAGTTCGATAGCATTCACACCCAACTCTTGAAGGTAATCTAAGGTGTCGCGCAGCGTGTTGAAATCATGGCTTGCGAGGAAATCCCGCATCAGCAATTCATAAATCACAAGGTCAGTTTTCTCAGGTTTTTCAAAATCATCAATTTGCCAATCGTAAGGGGCTTCACCAAGCGTGACCGCAGTGACGGCATTGACGGTTTCTCCGGCAGGATAGGGTTTTAAATCAGGGTAGGTCGTGTTACTGATTTGACCATCAGAAAAAGGGTCAAGAATCTTCTCGCTATACGGGTCGGCAATGCGAATTTTGCCATCTACAAAGTATTGAAAAGCATATTCTGTTTGGGCTTCGAGTCCGCCAATGTCGAGCCACCAAGTGCTACCGTCGGCAGAGCGATTCATATAATAATCAGAAGCAATCTGCCAGTCATTAAAGTCACCAATGACATAGACAAATTCCTTCTCAGGCGCATACAAAACCAAGCGTAATGTGCTGTCATTCAATTCATTAATGCCATGCAAAGCCCCCGTAGGTACATCTGCCACATTCACCGCCGGATTGACGATATACCTAAAACTATCTTCATCTGTAGCCGAGCCATTATCCGCTACCATTCGTACAGTATGCTCACCATCAGACATTACTGTAAGATCAAAATCAAGATTTTTACCTGTCGTTTCATAAATCAAACTGTCATTATCATATAAAAATAAATTTGCATCCATAGAAGCATTGCCCGATATAGAAATGACATCATTTGTCTCAACAAAAAGATACTGTTCCGAAGGGCTGCTTATGGAGACATTGAGCACACTTGTATCGGGATATAGAGGCACAAAAATATCCATAAAATCCGCTGTTTTTCCTTCCAGACTACCATCTGCATTCCGAAAAACAAAGGCTAATTCAAGCACTTCTTCCGATTCCGGCACACCGTAATAATCGCGAATATGATAGGTCAATTGGTGAAGGTTATTGCCGATGTCGGTCATCACAAGTGTCGGGTCTGCCACTCCCCAATTACCGACGACATACCGCCATTCGCCGGGTGCGCTCACATCAGTAATCACGCCCGTATGGATATAGACAGGCGATACGCCTGCGAGTTGACCGCTACCCTGCGTAGCATCGTAGGTGATGGTGACGACATCATTGGCAGTAGGAAAAGGCGGGTCGGTTGTCACAATTTGTGCCGTTGCGATTTGGGCGATACATAGAACGAGAAATAGGTGTATATGGCGCATAGCTTGTTGGATTTTGGAACGGAGGAAATTGAAAATCAGAGTATGTTTAGACTTTGGACAAAGGAAATTGGGAAATTAGACTTGTTTGACTTTGATAATCAACGATTTAGATTAATTTTAATAAATAAAAATAAACTATTATGAATTTTATTTTATAATTTATGCAAAAAAACGTTTGAGTGTGACACACATTCATGGACTTATAATATGAAATTAAAAAAAGTCAAGATTAGCATGAGCATCCGTAATGACTGCTTTAGCTGTCAAGTGGGCAGTAATTTGTCACAAAGCAATGATTTTCAAGTAATTGAATATTGAGTTAAAACCACACTTGACAGCTAAAGCAGTCATTACAGCACGC
>CALIZI010000362.1 GCA_938028705.1 uncultured Saprospiraceae bacterium
TCTACGGTGAAAAGTATGGGTAAGCGTAAAGTCCGGCTATCAAAGCTATAAGGTTTTCGGAAACCTTATAGCTTTTAGGTCAATTCCGAAGTTAAATATGAAAGAGAATTTCACCGACCCACACTTTTTACCGTAGTGCCTGTTTTTTTAATAAAAATTTTAATAAAATTAAAATAATTATTAATATAATAAATTAATTATATTTTATAAATTTCAAAAAAAAATATTCACATTATATCCTTTTACATTTTACATTTATTATTTTACATTTTACATTTGCATTTCACGTTTGAATAATAATTTCTGTTATATCCATGTCCAATGATTTATTATATAAAATGGCGGTGACACGCATACCGAAAGTCGGCGGTGTACTTGCCAAAAATCTGATTAGCTACTGTGGCGGTGCGGCGCAAGTATTCAGTGCCAATAAACGCGAGTTGCTCAAAGTTCCCGGTATTGGTCGCGTCATTGCTGATAATATTCTGACCCAACAGGTACTCCACGAAGCCGAAGCCGAACTCGAATGGATAGAAAAACACGATATTCAAGCCCTTTTTTATTTGGATGAAGCCTACCCCCAACGTATGAGGAATTATACGGAAGCTCCCCTGATGCTATACTATAAAGGCAATGCCGACTTGAACGCCCCACGCATCGTCTCTATCGTGGGTACACGCAAGCCTACCGAGCGTGGCAAGGCAGTATGCGAAGATATTGTAGAAGGATTGAAAAATTATGACGTATTGATTATCAGTGGTTTAGCCTATGGTATTGATGTGACGGCGCATCGCAAATGCCTTGAAGCGGATATACCAACGATAGGTATTTTGGGGCATGGACTGGACCAGATATATCCTCACCAACATCGTCAGATTGGTTTGGAGATGTGTCATAATGGCGGTTTACTCACCGAATTTTCTTATAAAATCGGACCCAATCGCGAGCATTTTCCTATGCGAAACCGGATTATTGCAGGTATGTCTGATGCTTTGATTGTCGTGGAATCGGCACAAGGTGGTGGGTCTATTATCAGCGCAGAATTGGGTAATAAATATAATAAATCGGTATTTGCCGTACCGGGCAGGCGCACCGACGAGCAATCAAAGGGCTGCAATCACCTCATCAAAACCAATAAAGCACACCTCATGGAAAATGTGGAAGACCTCGCCTACATCATGGAATGGATAGAGGAAGGCACACCCAAACCCGCTGTACAAAAGCAACTCTTTGTTGACCTCACACCGGATGAACAACGTATCGTTGATATTCTAAAAACTGCGGATGAAGTGGATATAGATACGATTACTTACCAAGCCGGCATGTATCCCGCACAAGTCGCCTCTCTCCTACTCAATCTCGAATTTAAAGGTCTGCTCAAAAACCTGCCGGGGAAACGGTATATGCTTGTTTAGTGTTGTGGTATCGTAGTGTTGTGGTGTTGTGGTTCACTACTAATGTAGAACCACAACACTTCAACACCACAACACCACAACACCACAACACCACAACACTCCTTAGGCTCTCGGCAATTTTATTTTTCGTTTGCCTTTGGTAGTTCCTGCCAGGGTGAGGGCATCATAAGCATTGATAATGCCACCTGTACGACAGAGTTTGTTGAAATTAACGCGATTACCTTTTGGGCTGATGACTTCGCGTCCGGTTTTGACTGCCGAAGTCAACATAATTTGTTTGACTTGCTGTGCAGATAGCTGCGGATAGTAAGACATAATGAGTGCCGCTACGCCGGAAGCCGCAGGTGCTGCCATACTTGTACCGCTCAAAGGTGCGTACTCATCGTCGGGCGTGGTGGAGTAGAGGTCAACGCCGGGAGAAAATACATCCACATTGTCGGCTCCGAAATTGGAGAAATTGGCAATGGCATTTTCGCCACCTTGCCAAGAGAGTGCGCCGATTTCCAACCATGTTTTGGCTTGTTTGCGTTTGTTTTTGTAACGGTCATTGGGATAGAAGGTAACGAGGTCGGTATTGATACCGTCATTTCCGGCGGCATGTACGAGTAGTACGTCTTTTTTGACGGCATATTTGACCGCCGCATCGACTACTTTTTTATCAAAACTGTATTGTTTACCAAAACTCATATTGATAATACGCGCCCCGTTGTCCACTGCATAACGAATGGCATTGGCTACATCTTTGTCGCGCTCGTCGCCGTCCGGCACAGCACGCAACGACATGATGCGGACGTTATTGGCTACGCCTTTCATCCCAATATCATTATTACGGCTGGCGGCAATGATACCTGCTACGTGCGTGCCATGTACTGCGTCCGGTCCTTCTACATCATTATTGCCATAATAACGCTCGGAAGAGTTGCGGTAATTATCGCCTACAATATCGCGCGGGTCAAAATCAGGATTGAAATGGTATTTGAGTTGTGACTCAAAATAACCGGAAGCTTCATTGAGTTCTTTGAGGTCATCCATAGTCGCACCGTTGAGGAAGATATTGCTCAACATATCCACAGCCTGTTGCAGTTCTTCGTCGTCACCGATTTCGATAGCTTGCAGGGTCTCTATATCGAGTTCAGCGTCTTCTTCCAAATGTGGTTTGACCGCTTCAAGTGCGCCCGAAACCATCTTTGACAACATACCCATTTGCATACCTTGTTGTTGGGCTTCGCTTTGTTTTTCTTCCAATTTTTTCTTAACCTCTAAGTAGGTATCATATTCTTTGCGTTGTTTTTTGGAGAGTTTCGATACATCTTTGTCTTTATATATTTTGTGGAGGTCGCTGTACAGTCGAACAAACTCGTAGGTGTCATATTTTACGTTTTCACCGTTTTCGCCACCAATAAAATTCCAACCATGTATATCGTCAATATAACCATTATTGTCATCGTCTTTTCCATTGTTGGGGATTTCGCCGGCATTGACCCACATGACATCTTTGAGGTCTTCGTGTTCGGCATCAATACCGGAATCTATGACTGCCACAACGACGGTCTGCGAACTCTTGCCTTTCAATAATTCGCGATAGGCTTTTTCTACACTGAGTCCTTGTACATTATCTTGCTTAACATCAAGATTGAACCAGTTATCGGGGGCTTTTTCGAGGCTGTTTTGTGCAAAAGCACAAGTCATCATAATTGCGCTAATGAATAATACGGATATTATTTTATGTGTCATTGTTTAAATAATTTGTTAATTTTAAACTTTGGATAAAAAGGAAATTAGGGTATTGGGAAATTAGGTTAAAAACTATAATTTATTGATAATCAGTTAATAAGTTTTATTAAAAAAATAAAATATGTAATTAATTATCTTTTGTAAAAATCTAAAAAAGTTACGGTAGTTCGGGATTACCTAATTTCCAAATTCCCCAATTTCCTTTGTCCAAAGTCTAAGTTAATTAAAGAATAGAAAAAGAAGCACTTTTCTTTACACTTTCTTTTGAATAATTATTTTTTTTTAAATATTTGCAAATGTAGTATTTTCCAATTGAGTTCCATAGTAATTGTACTTTAGACGAAAGTATTTAGTTATCAGGACAAAAAAACGGATTAAACGAATAATAGTTTCAAATTCGTTTAATCCGCTGCATTGAAATGTAAAATGTAAAATAATAAATATAAAATGTAAAAGTGTCGATAGTATGCACGTAAAATATTTTTAATTTTATAATTTTTGATAATTTGAAAATTAATAAAATAAGAAACATACTACATTCGCTCGCGTTATACAACTTTTATATTTTACACTGTCATTTCTGTTAAATTTTTTCGAGTTATTAAATGTTCCGAGTGAGGTCATTTTTCTTATTGAAATTCAAAATTTTCATAACCTAATTCAAAATATAATTTGGTTTTCAAAATTGTTTTTAATAAAATATTAATTTTA